>CAKZQX010000632.1 GCA_937141995.1 uncultured Chloroflexaceae bacterium
CGAGAACCATTCCGCTGGTTTCTGCGCGCTCAGTTCTCAAATTCTCAGTTCTCAGAGACTGTCTGAAAAGGCTTTGGTCCTGGGGCGACGGCCCCGGAGCGGGAATCCCGGCGTCAGCCGGGGTGTGGCCGGAACCGGCTGAAGCCGGGACTCCGGGGGCGCTGTCCGGTGGCGCAGGGCACCCCGCATGCCGTGGGACCGACGCGAATCATCTTTTCAGACAGTCTCTCAGTTCTTTGTTCTCAGTTCTTTGTTCTCAGTTCTTTGTTCTCAGTTCTTTGTTCTTTATTCTTTGTTCTTTGTTCTTTACTATGGCACAGATATTGCGATAGTTATCACAAAGCCCGGAGGTGTCCCGTTCATTGTCCACCCTGCGGCCCGATCATCGATGATGCGGGTCGGGTCCGACGCTGTTGTCACACAGGCTATGGCAGCATATGCCGCATGTTTGTGAAGATGAGAAGACAGGGAAAGGATACCCGACTGTGACAACTCCGCAAATTGCCATCGCCTGCCAGGGCGGCGGTAGCCATACCGCCTTTACGGCCGGCGTGCTCAAGCAGATGCTGGAGGAACAAGTACATCAGGAGTACCGGATCGTTGGGCTGAGTGGCACATCCGGTGGCGCGATCTGCGCGCTGCTCGGTTGGTACGGTCTCCTCAAAGATTCGGACAGTGACCAGGCTCCCCGCCGTCTGGTGGAGTTCTGGCAGGATAATGCGACCAATAAGCTCTGGGAGAAAGCCTTCAATCGGGGCGTCGTAGGACTGATGCGCTTGCAGGGGCGCGGCTATCTGCCCAGTGTGGCGATCAGCCCCTCCAACCAGGTGATGTCCTGGATGCAGGATATGCTACAGACACTCTCGCCCCGGGATGAGTTTACCGATTTTCAGGAACTGCTCGAAAAGTATGTGGCGTTCGATGAACTTGGCGACCTGATCGGGCCGTCCAGTCCCCGGCTGTTGCTGGGCGCGGCGAATGTGCTGAATGGAGATTTCAAGGCGTTTGACTCACACCAGGGCGAGATTACGGTTGAGGCGGTACAGGCTTCGGCAGCGATTCCCAGTGTGTTTGAAGCGGTGCATACCAACGGCGGTGCGTACTGGGATGGGCTCTTCTCGCAGAACCCGCCCCTGGCAAACTTTGTCGAGGAGTTTTCGCCCGACAACCGACCCGACGAGATCTGGATTATTCAGATCAACCCGCAGACACGCGCCGAGGTGCCCGACTCGTCCGAAGACATTGCTGACCGGCATAATGAAATGATGGGGAATCTCTCGCTCAACCATGAGATCAGGTTTGTCCAGGCACGCAACCAGTGGATGCAAACCCACGCCGACGGCGCGCAGTCAAACGGCAATGGCATGCAGCCGGTCGTTCTGCGGCGGCTGTTTATGAGCGAGGAGCTACGGCGCAGCCTGGACGAGAGTTCCAAGATGGATCGAGGAGACGACTTTATCGACGACCTGATTGCCGACGGCGCGCAGCAGGCGCAGCGCTTTCTGGGCAACCTGGACGCGCATCTGATTGCGTAACGAATGGTGGGGGGACGCGCTTCCGCGCGTCCGCGTAATGGGTGTGGGAATTATTGGGGCACGGATGCGCTTGTGCGCGTCCGTGTCTCTTTTGAAATCGGTACTCCCCGATCCAGCGCAATCCAGTCTACCAGCACCCCCAGTTCGCGGCCATCGGGAGCCGTAAACGTCGGGCTGTGCAGTTCAACCACCCGTCGGGACGTATTCGCCGGGGGCAGGCGCAGCGTGATGCGCTGCCAGGTGGCATCCAGCATTATCGGCCGGCAGGAATCTGCCACACAGATCTGCACCCTGACCGGGGCATTGTCGGGGCGCGGGGCCGCCAGCCGCACCTGGAGCAGCACCGGCTGATCGATTGATGCTGTTGCCGCCGGTAGCGCCAGGCGAAATCGGGCATGCCCGGTCGTCCAGCGCACCCGCGCATCTTGCAGAAACTCCGCCGGGTAGACCCCACCGACGTAGCCAAAATCCAGTCCCTCGCCCACCTCAATCCGGGCCGTCGGCACTGGATCGAGATAGGTCCAGCTCCAATCAACAACATCCTGTTCATCGACATATCGCCCGATAAAAGCCTCCCGTGCGGCGGCATTGCGGCCCTGTTCGCGCAGTAGATCGCCCAGGCGCGCGCTGGCGGCGATATGGTCCAGTTCGTTGCGCCAGGCCCGGCGGTAAGCCGCTTCCGCGCCCGCCGGATCACCCTGCCGGCGGCGCACATCACCCAGCGCAATCCAGCCATCCGGGGTGGAGTCGGCTGCAAGTGCGCGCTGGTAAGCCGCGGTGGCCGCATCCAGGTCGCCCCGGCTCAGCGCGATATTACCCACCAGCCGATGCGTGCTGCGCGCTGCTCCCTCCACCGCCCACTGCCAGGGATAGCTGATCAGGACGGTGTAGAGCAGCAGTCCGACCAGTAGCAGTGCCGGCAGCCGAAGGATGAACGTCGGCGGTTGCTTCGTTCCCGCAAACTGCGTCCTCAAATGTGTTATCTGAAGCGCGGCAAAGGGCAGCAAGACCGGGAAGACAAAGTGGCGATAGCGCGACTCGCCATGGGTCAGCAGGGTAATGGCGATCACATAGGCAATCCAGAGCGCCGGGAGCAGCGCCACCAGTTGCCGCTGCGCCAGCGCCCGACTGATCCCAATTACCCCCGCCACCAGGATGACGACATAGAGCAGATCATCCAGCAGCAGACTAGCCAGAAACACCAGTGGCGGCGGATCGGACGAATAATCCGCCAGCAGGAAGCGGTCCTGAATAATCTTAACGCGCCAGAGATGCACCCAGTTCGGCCAGAGCTTGCGCAGGAGAATGGCCGGGTCTTCGCGCAGCCGCTCCAGCCCGCGTTCGGTCGCCTCGGCTGCGCGCACAGTCGGATCGGGGATCTGCTCCAGCGTTCTGAAGATCGTCGCCTGATCTTCGCGTGGCTCGTTAAACGCCCAGAGATTGTAGGAGAGCCCGGTCTCGACCAGCACGCACTGTTCATAGGCCAGGCAGTTGCGCAGCGTCCAGGGCGCAATCGGCAGCGCCACCGCAACCCCGAAGATCAGCGCGTTAAGCAACGCGTTACGGCGAAACAGCCCGGCGATGCGTTGTCGCACCGTCACCGGCTGTGCCTCCCCGTCAGTTGGGGCAGTTGTTTCGCCCGGCGGCAGCATGATCCAGAGCAGCACCACCGGCATGAATAGCAGCGGCAGCGAGCGTGTCAGAATTGCCAGCCCCATCAGTACGCCTGCCGGCACCAGCAACCCCCGCTGCTGCGCTCTGCGCGCTGCACGCTGTCGCTTCCAGTGTATCAGGGCAACCAGCGCGGCGGTAAAGCAAAACGTGAACAACGTCTCGCTCATGTAGAGGCCGGCAAAGGTGTTGAAGGTAAACAGCAGCGCCGCGCCGAGGGCCGCCAACAGCGGAGCCACACGTACTGCGCGTTGCGCCGCTGGTGGGGGCGGTTGAAACGCGAGGATCACCTCCCGCGTCAACCGATAGATCAGATAGACATTGGTCACACTCAGTAGCAGATTGGGTAGTGCCGCCAGGTAGAGGTTGCCCCGCGTGAGCCAGAGCGATCCCGTCAGCCAGAGCGGATAGAGCGGCGCGCGCAGCCAGTGGTAGCTCGTATAAAATTCCCAGCCCCGCCCGGCCAGCAGATCGTAGGCCACGGTGATATACTCAACCTCGTCATTGGCGGGTTGGTGCAGCGGCTGCGACCAGAGCGCCAGCCGGAGCGCCAGCGCCGGCAGCAGCACCAGCAGCAGCGCGTAGGGCATGCGGAAGATCACCGACAACCGCCGCATACGCCCTCCTCCAGCCGGATCTGATCGACCATCACCCCCAGCATACGCCCATCGGCGCCAGCCGGGTCATAGCGGCGCGGCGTGAAGGTCGGGCTGCGCAGTTCGATCACAACTGTTGAAGTTCCATCTGTGGCAGCAGCGGGCAGTGTCGTGGGCAGCAGCAGCGTGTAGTTCCGCCAGCCCGCTGCCACCCGGAGGTGCCCCAGGGATTGCCCGGCAACCCGGACTTCCAGCCAGGGCGCGGGCGCTGCCTCCGGCCGGCCCGAGGCCAGGCGCAGTTCCAATCGATCAGCATCAACTGGAGCGGTCAGACGCACCTGTGCTACCGCCGTTGTCCAGCGCCAGCCGGCTTCTTCAGGGGCATGGAAGCCGCGCACCATTCCCAGATCCAGCCCGCCACCGATATCGAGGGCAGCCGGGGGCGGTGTGGTAAACCAGCGCCAGGCCCAGGTCTGCAAGTCTTGTAGCGAAGCGGTTTCATAGCGCAACTCCAGGTGGGCCGCCGCCGGATCACCCCGCTGCCGCAACTGATCGCCCAACAGCAGATGGGGCTGGGGATGCGCCGGCAGGATATTAATCGCTTCCCGCAGGATCGTCTCTGCCCGCTCCGGATCATCCGCCAGTTGCGCAGCGCGGGCCAGCGCTACCCGCGCCAGTATCGATACTTGATCGTAGGCCAGCGCTGCCTGTGCCGCGTCCGTTGCCGCCGCCGCATCGCCCCGCACCAGTGCCCGCTCCGCCTGCGCCAGATGGATATGCTTCCAGCCCAGTTGCCAGGCCATGGCCGGGTAGGGTCGGTGCAGCAGCATCAACCCGATAATCAGCAGCACCGGGAGCAACGGCAGCATGATCAACCGGCGTCGCCGCCTGCCGTGCGTCGCCTGTCTCACCGGGACAACCGCCAGTGCCGCGTAGGGCAGCAGCACCGGGTAGAGCGGCAGCCGGTAGCGCAGTTCCACATGAAACAGCATGGCCGTCAGCACCACATACAGCGCCCACGGCAGAAACAGCCAGACCGGATTGCGGAAGCGCATCGCTAATCTCTGCCGGAAATTCCGTGCATCCGGCCCGCCCCTCCCGCCATTCCTTGCCGCTCGGGTCAAAACGCCGGCAATTGCGCAGCGGGTGAGGCCCACCGTCCCCCCCAGGATCAGCAGCAGCCAGAGCGCATCCCCCAGCAGCAGCCGCGTCCAGACCTCGGCGGGCGGTATCCAGATCGCCTGCCGGTCGCGCATATCGTCGGCATACTCCAGCGCAAAGAAGGCTTGCAACTCGTCCCAGGCTTTGCCGGCGAAGTGCCCTGGATTATGTGTGATAACGTCAATCCCG
>CAKZQX010000633.1 GCA_937141995.1 uncultured Chloroflexaceae bacterium
ATCTCCTGACCTGGCGGAATGTCGAAGCGATACCCGGCGTACTGTCCACCCATTCCGTACATTTTCTGCGTTTCATAGCCCAGATCGCCCAGCGTCTGATCGATGCCGAAGAAGCTGCTGGTGACATCGGGTTGGACGGCGGCGATCACCGCCAGATCGGGTTGCACCCCGGTGCGGAGCGCGCCGCTGCTCAACGCCTGCGCCGCCTTCACCACGGCGGCATCACTTGTGCCGCCGGCGATCAGCAGCACCTTTGTGGCGTTCCAGGGCGAAACCGCCATCTGAATCACGCCGTCGTCGTCAGCAACACCGGGCAGCGCAAAGGCATCATCCGCGACCGGTGCGGGCAGTTCAACCTCGGCCGGCAGCGGGAAGTCGGCAGGCCGCCCAACAAAGATGAGATGCGTCTGCTCACGCCGCGTATCGGTCAATGCATCCAGCGGACGCAGAACCAGTTCAAACTCATCGTCGGTCATGCGTCCCAGACCGGCAGCAATAGCTAACGCCGCCTGAAGTTCGTTCGCGGTCGGGTCATCCGGTACCACAATTGTTGCTGCATCAGGTAGCAGCGCATGCTGGTAGAGTGGATAGGGCAGATTAGCCAGGTCGGTCGGCGGTGGTACAATCCGGTGCGGCAACTGTAGATGCGAACTGGCGCGAATCACCAGGCTGGTATACTGTTCAATGCCACACTGCTCATCGGTATCCAGCAGGATTTTTAAGACGTGGCGTTCACCACCGAGCGGCACCTGGAGTGCTTTCATAGAAAGCGGTACTGTAAGCGTGCGCTCTCCGATCTGATCGAGCAGCACGGTTTCCAGCAGCACATCATTCAGTACCACCTCCAGCGTTCCCCCAAACGCACGCCCACTGTTCACAGCAGTGCCGGGTTCATCGGCTGCGGTTGGTTCAGTCGCGGTCATCGCCGCACCATCGGCAAAAAATGTTGTGAACTGGAGTTGCAGCGCCGCGCCATCGGTCAACTCCCAGGAGGCGGGCAGGCTGAAGTCAATCGAGGCTGCGTCAAACGGCCCGCGCAGATGCTGCTCTGGAACATCCAGACCGGCGAAGGTAATGATCATCTCTTCCACATCGGTTACATCCTGCGCGTAACTCTGCGGCACCGGCAGCATCTGCCAGAGCAGCCCGCAGAGCAGCAGGAGCACACCCATTCTCTGCCTGTTTCCCGAAAATAGAATCGTCATACATGCTCCAGAGAAGGCAGCGTCGGCTCACCTGCCGTCGGCGACTCCGCTACAGGCATAATCGCCGAGGGGTAGACAGCACGGGCCATAAAGATGGCTTCCAGACATATCGCCAGCACGAGCCCCACGCTCAGGCCAATCAGCCCATTCATAACTGCTCCCGCCGCCGCCAGGCTTAACTCCAGGATGCTGCCGAGGGTGGCATACATGGCTGTTCGGGCAATCCGTCCATGCACGCGGCAGGTTGCCACATAATGATCTTTAATAATCAGCGGGAAAACACCCAGGCCCATAATGCGCAGCGGCCAGGCTGCCTGCGCCGCATAGGTTGGACCAAACATCCCCATCAGGAAATCCGCGCCCACCCAGAGCACCAGGTTCGACAGCACGCCCAGCAGCAGCGCCAGCCCCAGCGTCAGCCGGATCTTGTGGGCGAAGGTAGCCCGATCAGCCACCCCCGACGCATAGAGCACAATCGTCAGGGTGTAGGGAATGGCAAACACCAGATGGAGCAGCAGCCAGGCCATGTAGAAGCTGGCATTCAGGGTTGCCGAGAGCAGCACCGTGACAATCACCGGCAGGCCCAGCGCCGGCAGTTGCAGCGCCAGGTTAAGGGCATGATGCGCCAGCGCCGCACCCGGCAGTCGTTGCAGCATGCGCCAGCGCGGACGGATATCGGTCAGGTGACGCCGCCGGCGCAACACCAGTCCGCTCAGGACGAGCAGCGACAGCAGGTTGCCTAGCGCCCAGGTCGCATAGATCGACAACCCGCTCTGGTCGGCCACCCAGACGCCGGCCGGCAGCAGCACCAGCAGCTTGGCAACCGCAAAGACGGCATTCCGCCAGAGTTGCAGTTCGCCGCGCAGCAGCCCGATCAGCGCCTGATCCAGCACCAGCGTTACGCCGGTCAGCGCAACACCCAGCGTAAATAGCAGCAGTGGCAGCGGTCCCAGGGTCAGCGGTTGAAACTCCGCCGAGACCAGCGGGGCAATCCCGACAAACAGTAGGCCCAGCACGACGGACACTCCACCGGCGACCAGCAGCGCCACCGTGATCAGTGAGCCGCGCTGCCCTGACTGCTGCGGCAGTTCACCAATCAGCAGCGTGCCCAGGCCCATCATGCCGATGGTGCCGAGCAGGCTCATCGCCGAGATCAGTGCCGAGGCGAACCCGACCGCCGCCTGGGGAAACAGACGCGCCGCCAGCCACCAGTAGACAAAGCCCAGTCCGGCGGTGATCACCGTTGTGCCAATCATCGAACCGGCGTTGAGCAGCAGACTGCGGTTAGCAGCACTGCGCAAACTGGTGCTCAGTTTCGTGGCAAGTGTGTAAAAAAAACGTGGCTGCATAGTGTTACTTTATTGATTACAGTAGCGAATTCATTGCTCGGTCTCAGGCCACAGGCTGACCTGCCGATAGATCTCCCGTGGCGCTCCCTGCCGGTAGAGCCGCGCCTCGACTGGTCCATCACCGGATTGCTGCTCACGCAACGTTACGGTCGTTTCCCAACGCTGCCCCGGCATAATCTCCAGCGCGGGCCACTCCTGCAGAATGTACCCCTCCTGCTGCAATTGCAGCCGGAACGTACCGTCCGCCGCGCCAAAGCTGTTGATGCCCAGACGCACCTCGGGCGTATCCGCCGTGGCATCCAGCAGCATCCAGAGCTGAATGACATCAGCGGGAGGATGCTGTGCCGCTTCGGTGCGGGCCAGCACCACCGCCCCGACAACCACAAGTGTCGACAGCCCGAACAGCATGCCATGCCCCACGCTTAACCCGATGGGACAGATCGGAA
>CAKZQX010000634.1 GCA_937141995.1 uncultured Chloroflexaceae bacterium
CTCCACGCCATCTCACCTCGGGATGCGCCCTGTCTCGACCGCATAACGTGTCCGGTTTTCCCTCACTTATCAAAGCGCTTCCTGCTGATAACCCACGATTTTTACGTCCTCCTGCTTCGGCGGGTGCCAGCACGCTGATACCATCGCGCGTTGTCCACCTGGATGCGCAGAAACCTCCATGCGCCGTTAAAACAGTTTGGGTGGTACGAGCGTCGTTGCTGGTCCACCACAACCAGATACTATGGCATCAAAGCCATCCGTGATGGTTTCGCCGACCCGCGCGATATGCGCAAAGTCGGTGACGTATAATCTCTTTTGCTCATCGAGATACATCGTGTACGACGACCAGTCACCAAGTGGGTAGAGGCGCATACGATGTGCGCGCATCCACGGTTCAATATCGTCATAGGTTCCCAGGCCGATGGTGGCGCTAAAATCCATGGATGCCCCGTAGGCGTACGTGTTTGTAGCCCCTGAAGACGTTGCAGCACCACCAGCGCCGCCGCAAAGATCGCAAACCCCTCTTTGGAGAGCTTCGTTATTGCATCTGAGAGATCAACCCGGTGCTCAGGAAACCAACCGTACTCCGATAGAAATTGTTGCGTTTTCAGAGAGAACAGGGTCATTCTACCACCTCCTGGCTATCTGTACTATATTACTTGTTGACCAAGAGAACTACGCGCGTACCAGGACCGTCTGTTCACTGGGTTCCTTGGTAGGGGTATATACCTCTGAATGCACCAACTGCTGCTGCTACTCCTCAGAAAATAACCGATCGGCTTCAGTAGAACTACTTTCCTTCACAACATACTGCCCCAAATCCTGAATACGCCAGTCATCCGGCCCGAACACTCCTGCCGGATGACTTCGTAGAACCAGCGGATGTTTGGGGCACCTGCAACCGGACATGCTGTGGTACGCGAAATGGCGGTAAACAGCGCGCCAGAGTACGTTCGAGTTGGTGGTCACTGAGCGCATTCAGTCCATACCGAAAACTTTCTTTGAGCGCCTGTTGCTGGGTTGGCGTCAGGCGGGTAAAACCCGGAGCGAGGTACTCGCGGACGAGCCGCCGCACCTCATGCGCATCTGTAACGTTCAGATCGTCGAGCGGATGCGCGTCTGTGGCAGTTTCACTGCTCACCGGATCCCACAGATGGTCCAGCCAGAACTGGTTCACGACAATGCCCATTCGTGTGCTCCTCTTAATCGAGCGGTACACCTTTCCCAACCAGAACACTAATTGCTGCTTTCGCGCAAGAAAGACATACGCCTATTCTGGTAGCGATGTACGGGATACGGGCAAGCGCACGGTACGAAACCGGAAGAACGTTATCTCTGGGAGGAGGAGTCCAATCGGCGGATCGCCAGCATCGTCACATCGTCGGCAAAGGGGGCGTAGGCGACAAACTCGCGCACATGGGCCTCGATGCGCTCCAGGGTGGCACCAACTGAGAGCACCGGTTCCGGCAGGAGTGCCAGCAGCCGGTCCTCGGTGAAGAACTCACCGGCAGCATTGCGCGCCTCGGTGACACCGTCGGTGTAGGCCAGCAGCATATCACCCGGTTCAAAGGAGGTCTGTTTGCAGACAAAATGCGTCCCGGCCATCATACCCACCGCCGCGCCGGTCGGATCAAGTAGGAATATCTGCCCATCGGGGCGCACCATAATCGGGGGATCATGCCCGCCGTTGACATAGGTCAAGGTGCCCGTCGCCGGCTCCAGCACGCCAAAGAAGAGCGTGGCAAACATATGTTTATGGTTGTGATGATGATGCCGCACAATGTAGTTGTTGGTCAGGCTGACCGCCCCTAACGCATCGAAGGGCGTGGCCGCGGCCTGTTCCGCAAAGGCGCGGATCAGGCTGCGGATCAGCGCCATAAACAACGCCGCGCCAACCCCTTTATCGCATACATCGGCAATCACCAGACCCACCCGCTCCTCCGGCAGGTCAAAGACATCGTAGAAATCGCCGGCAACCTCGCGGGCGGGGTAGAATGCCGTAGCCAGTTCCCAGCCGGGCAACTGCGGCAGCTTGTCCGGCAGGAAATCGGACTGAGTCCGGCGGCCCAGTTCCATCTCCTGCTTCATTGCCAGAATGTAGGCCTGCTCCTGGTCCCGCAGGCGCTTCTTCTCCAGGCTAGCTCCGATGCGCGCCTTCAGCAGCACCGGATTAAACGGCTTGAAGAGATAGTCTTCGGCTCCCAGTTCGATGCAGCGTACAATGCTGTCCAGATCATCGACCGCCGAGATCATAATCACTGGAATATGGCGCAAGCCGGCATCGCGTTTGAGAAACTCCAGCACCTCATACCCGTTCATTTCGGGCATCATAATATCGAGTAGCACCAGGTCAAAGCGCTGCGCCTGGAGCAACTCGAGGGCCTGCCGTCCATTCTCGGCCATAGTGACCAGGTGCCCCTGACGCCGCAGCCGCCGCGAGAGCAGGTCACGATTATGTTCATTGTCATCAACGATAAGTACGATGCCGGGATCGGAACTCATGCTGCGGCCTTCTCTGTCCAGTAGGGATCTGTTTATGCTCTGCTGCTGAAAACATGCCCGGGGCAATAGTTCACGGAGTGGATCGGGTGAATGTGCATCCGTGATCTCGCGCGTGCCCCTTCTTAATATTGTATCATAGCACAACTCAGGCCCAATATCACGAACAGCAGATACGCGCTACCGCGTACGGAACACCTGCTTTGCCTCCGGTCGGGTGGAACTGCCTCTATCCTGATCCTGATACGCCTATGCCCCGTCGTCCTCCGGCAGGAAGCGGGCAATCTTCTCCATCAGCCGCCGAAACTCGATCGGCTTGGTGTCATACTCATCACATCCCGCCGCAAAGCACTTCTCGCGATCGCCCGACATCGCATGCGCGGTCAGGGCGATAATCGGAATGGTGTGCGTTTCCGCCGCCGCTTTGAGCCGGCGGGTCGCTTCCCAGCCATCAAGCACCGGCAGGCTCATGTCCATCCGGATCAGATCCGGCAGTTCGGC
>CAKZQX010000635.1 GCA_937141995.1 uncultured Chloroflexaceae bacterium
AACGTGCCGAGCAGGAACGCGAACGTGCCGAGCGGTTGGCCGCCCGCCTGCGTGCCCTGGGGATCGACCCGGACCAACCGGATACCTGAGATGCCGGGAGAAATTGTATGATTGTCACACTCGCGGGTGGGGTTGGCGCAGCCCGCTTCCTCGAAGGACTGGTGCAGGTGGTGCCGCCCGAAACTATTACGGCGATTGTCAACACGGGCGATGATTTTGAACTGCACGGTTTACACATTGCACCGGACCTGGATATTGTCACCTGCACGCTGGCAGGCGTGATCGACCAGGTGCAAGGATGGGGCATTACGGATGATAGCTATGCCTGCCTGGAGTGGCTGGGCCGCCTGGGTGCGCCTACCTGGTTTAACCTGGGCGACCGTGATCTGGCGCTGCATATTCAGCGTACCGCGCTGCTGCGCGCCGGACACACGCTGAGTCAGGTGGTTGAGCAGTTTCGCCGGGCTTTTGGCGTGACGGTACGGATTTTGCCGATGAGCGATCAGCCGGTGCCGACCCATGTGCTGACCCCGGCGGGCGAACTTCACTTTGAAGAATATTTTGTGCAGCGCCGCGCCGCCGACGAGGTGCTGGGCGTGCGCTTTGCCGGTGTTGAGCAGGCCGCACCCGCGCCGGGTGTGCCGGACGCCATCCTGGAAGCCGAGACGGTTATACTGGCCCCCAGTAATCCGATTGTGAGTATTGGTCCCATTCTTGCAGTACCGGGCATACGCGCCGCTCTACGTCAGACATCTGCGCCGGTTGTGGCGGTCAGCCCGATTGTGGGTGGTGCCGCTATCAAAGGACCGGCTGTGCCGCTGATGCGTGCCGCCGGGTTAGAAATCTCAGCGGTGGGCATAGCGCAGACCTACCGTGATCTGCTGGATGTGCTGGTGATTGATCAGGTGGATGCGGCCCTGAAAGACGCAGTCGAAGCGCTGGGTATCCGCGCTATTGTCACCGATACCATTATGCGCGGACCGACAGAGAAAGCGAACCTGGCACGCGTGGCCCTACAGCATCGCTAGATTCGGGATTATTCTCCAACTATGGAAGCAGTCCACGAGCCGCAATCCAGCATTCGGCACCTGCATCTGGTTATTCCAATAAAAGATCTCGCACGCGCCAAGAGTCGCCTGGCTGAAATACTTCCACCCGACGCACGTCGCACGCTCGTGTTAGAAATGTTGCGCCGGGTGCTGGCAACGCTGTTACCGGGAAGAGAGCACCATGGAACCGTGGCACCTGCCGGAACGCACCAGGTTAGACCTGACATTGAGTGCGTCTGGATCATGAGCGCCGATCCGACCATTCTGGCGCTAACGACTGAACTTGGTGCCCGTCCGCTGCCTGACCCGACCGCTGATCTGAATGCCGCCCTGGAGTGGGCCAGAACGGTTGTCACGGCTGCCGGTGCCGATGCGCTCCTGATCATTCCCGCCGACGTACCGCGCATTACACCTGCTGATCTGGCCGGGTTGACTGCATCCCTACAGGCCGGCTCCGCGCTGGTCATTGCGCCGGACCGCGCCGGATCTGGCACGAATGCCCTGGGCCTGCGCCTGCCCTCGCCGCTACCATTCCAGTTTGGCCCCGACAGCTTTGCACACCATCTGGAAACGGCGCGCCGCCTGGGATTGACGACCCGGATCTATGCCTCACCCACACTGGCCCTGGATGTGGACACGCCGGAGGATTTTACCCAGTATCGGACATAAACCCTGAATGTGATAGACCATTCTGGAAAGGATACAGCATGGCAACCATTGGTTATTCCGCAGCGCTGGAGCAGTTTCATCCGAATGAACTGCTGCACTACTGTCAACTGGCTGAACAGCACGGGTTTCGCGGCGTCCTGGCCGCCGATCATTTTCAGCCCTGGGTGCCGCAGCAGGGCCAGAGTGCCTTTGTGTATGCCTGGATGGGCACGCTGGGCGCAACCACCAATCACACCTTTGGCCCCGGTGTCACCTGCCCCAGCTTTCGCTACCATCCATCGGTGATCGCGCATGCGGCGGCAACGCTGGCGGCGATGTTCCCCGGGCGTTTCTGGCTGGGGTTGGGTAGCGGCGAAGCGCTCAATGAGCATGTGGTTGGTGGGGTCTGGCCTGAACCGCTGGAGCGGATGGAGATGCTGATCGAAAGCATCGAGATAATTCAACGGCTGTTCAGTGGCAAGCCGGTACGCTATCGTGGAGAGTATTTCAAAATGGAGAAGGTGCGGCTCTACACGCTGCCGGATACGCCGCCGCCAATCTATATCGGCGCAACCGGACCGCAAACGGTGCGCTACACCGGGCAGAAGTGTGACGGCCTGATTACTCCCGCCGCCGGCCCGGAGAAACTGCGCGGCATTCTGGACAATCTGGCGCAGGGTGCGCGTGATGCCGGGCGCGACCCGGGGCAACTCCGGCGATTGCTACAGGTTCATGTGTCGTGGGCCCGCACGCAGGAGGACGCGCTGCAAAACGCGCTGACCGAATGGCCCAACGGCGGCATGAGCTTCCCCAAGCAGGATATTCGCTCACCGGAAGACTTTGCAGCGATGGCAAAACTTGTCCGTCCGGAAAACTTTCAGGGGCGCGTGTTGATCTCAACAGATCTTGATGAGCATCGTGCGCATCTCCAGAGCTTTATCGATCTGGGTTTTGACGAAGTGCATGTTCACAATGTCGGGCGGAATCAGGAGGAGTTTATCAAGGTCTTTGGCGAGGAAGTTATTCCAAAGCTGACATGATCGCCTTGATAGCCTGATCATGGTATCCACACGACGACGGACGAAGGATTGTGGTCGGTGGTCCAGCGCCCGCCGCCGTTCGTGGTCGTTGGTATTCTACTACAGGATGACCCATTATGCGAATACTACGGCCTGTCACACCAATGTGACAGGCCGCTGCTCACCCTATCGGAGCGGTGGGCATTCAAACCGGATGTTTGATCATCTAAGAGACTGTCTGAAAAGATGATTCGCGTCGGTCCCACGGCATGCCGGGTGCCCTG
>CAKZQX010000636.1 GCA_937141995.1 uncultured Chloroflexaceae bacterium
CGGCTGCCAGTCGAGCATGTGGCGCCGGGCCAGGGTACGCAGCAGTTCGTCATTCGCCTGAGCCTCCGCATCTTTCAGACCAGCCACCTGCTGATAGTAGACCGCCAACACCAGGTCATTCCGCCCCAACTGGCGCTCGCGTTCCAGGAAGCGGGCCAGGATATCCCGGCAATTCGGGTCGGTGAAAAAGCTGGGCGTAATGACCGGAACCAGCACCATCGCCTCGTTCAACGACTGGCTGATGCGCTCCTGGGTAGGTTCGCCAATTGCCACATCGGTCCCTTCCTGGAAGACAGCCACATCGTTGCCGCTGACGAAGCGCAGCGTACCGGAGAGCGCATCACGGAAGCGGCGTAGCGCCCCACCTTCAAACTCGTCATCAAACTGGGCATAGCTGATAAATACAAGCGGATTGGTCGGCATTGGCTTGTCCTGTTACACATCTGACCAGTTGTACCTTCCTGCCGGGATGCGGATGGGGAGCGCCTATGCGCGGGAGGATCTGCCCGGCAGGATGTTGCTCTGCGTACAGTATAAGTAGGCAGGCGCAGTCCGGCAACCCGGCGGGTGTGAGATAATAACAGATTTAACTGTAAATAAACCTGGCTTGCGGAGTGGAACATCTGCGACTATGTCTGCCGCTCACACACAAAGGTAAACTCGTCGCCATGCTGATAGGTCAGCGTAACCAGCAGGCGTTCGCCCTGCAGTTCAGCGGTCCCGTCACCCTCAATCGGCTCCATCTCATCGCTGCCGGCGAAGCTGAAGCTAAGTTGATCATGCTGATCAGAGCCGCCGTAGATTTCGCCGGTCTGCAGGCCGATATAAAATTGCCCTCTGGTTGCGTTTCCGTTCGGCTCCAGGCGCACATAGGACTGTCCCGCCATGTGTAGATAGGCATCATTAAAGTCGGGGCTTGCGACAACGATCCAGGTTCCGGCAAGGCTCATGGCTGTATCCTCTCCAGATAGTTTCTTTCTCACACCTATCGGTGGGGGCATCCGGCAGTCATTGTAGCACACCGCACTCATTCGCTGCTGAAATCGCACTGCCGCCTTCAGATGGTTGGATTGACATAACTATCTGAAGGCGGCACTCTGCGGGAGTCATGCTGCTGCCCGTTACATATGCTAATGCGTCAGCGGTGTCATGGAGATCTTGCCGTCCGCAAAGGTGGCGCTGTACCAGAGCAGAATATTCGGGATAGTAATTGCCAGCACCAGCGCCCATGCCACGGGACGCCCCCAGCGCCCGCGTTCGGCCAGGTAACCGGGCACCATGGCAATCGCCACCGACGCCAGCGGCAGTGAGTAGTAGAAGTAACGCACCTGCAGCGCCGTCGCCAGGTCCACCAGGAAGAAGAGCAGGGTCGTCAGCACCCAGGCCAGCGGCACCACCAGTCGCTCCATGTCGGGCCGCGCGCGGACGATCAGCGCCAGCCCCGGTGCGAGGAGCAGCAACCCGGCGACGCTGTAGGCCAGGCGCAGTCCCTTCCAGAGTAGCGGTGTGTTTCCCCGCAGTTGAAAGTTGGTCTGTCCCCGCTCCTGCGCAACCTGGGCCAGATGTGTCACGGTTGTCTCAAAAATGTGGATGTAGAGCAGGCCAAACGCCAGCAGTAGACTCGCGCCGAAGAGCCCAACGCCCCACCAGAAGCCCCGGTGCCGCTGCCCGGCGAGGAACATCAGCCCCAGGATCGCGCCGATCCAGGTGACGCCCAGGATTGCCACGCCGATATGCGAGAGCAGCGCGATCAGGAGCAGTGTCAGGGCCAGCGCCCAGGTGCGCGGACGCGCCAGGCCATTCGGGGCCAGCAGCAGGAGTGCCAGCGGCGCGGTAAACCACTGCCCAAAGATCTGCGCCGAGAAGCCGTAGGTCATCGCCCCGAAGACGGCAACATTGCCGGCGTAGAGCAGCAGCGCCAGGCGGGCCGTCGTGCGGTTGCCGCTCAGCCGCCAGGCCAGCATCGCCACCATAAACGCGGTTGAGCCATCCAGCAGCGCCAGCGAGCCCTGCATCAGCGCGCCATAGTCGTCGGTCAGGGTCAGACCGGGCATCATTGCCAGGTAGGGACCGGGCGGGTAGATCGTGTCGCCATCGGCAAACTCCCCCGACCAGGCAATGATCACCAGGTTGCCCCGGATGGTCATCAAAAGCCGGTTGATATTCCGCCCCAGATCCTGCGCGCCAAAGGTGGGGTAAAACACCCCGACAAAGCGCAACATACAGACCAGCAGCAGCATCGCCCAGAGCAGCCGTACCTCGCGGATGCCGCCCATCCAGGCCAGATGGCGCTCGGCAACGGGTAGCAGCACCCAGGTCAGCAGTGCCAGCACGCCGCCGATGATCGCCAGTCGCTGCAGATACAGGGAGGCCAGCAGCAGCATCTCACCCAGAATTGCCGCCAGCGCCACAACCAGCAACCCGGCCAGCAGCGCCTGTATGCGTCGGCCCCAGCCCAGCCGAATAGCGATCAACTGCGCCGCCAGAATTACGCCGAGTTGGGAGAGGTAGTGCATGGCGGTGGGCCAGGGTGGGCCGGTGGCGGGAACAGTCAGGGCAAAGCTGTCGATCTTTATGCCCAGGTTGCGCGGATCGATGTCGGTGTTGAAGGTGGGGCTTGCCAGCCCAATCTCCAGATCGCCTGCGGCATCCGGTGGCAGCAGCAGCGTGTAGTGGCGCGCATCGCTCCGGACGGTAAGCTCTGCCCAGGGTTGCTCATTGAAGGTGAGTTGCACCTCGCCCGGCTCTGGGCGTCCGCCCAGGTCAAGGGTCAGCATGGCATGCGGACCCACATCAACCTGCGTCAGCCAGAGCATGCTATTGGCCCGGGTCCAGCGATAGGTTTCGCCGGCCTCTTCCTCCTGCTTATGCGCATCTCTAAGAAAGAGAAAATCGCGGTAGGTACCAATATCGACGGCGTAGGTGCCAGGGTGTAGCCGAAGCGCGGTGATATCGGCAGCGAGTAGCAGGATTCCGGCGACGACGAAGACCAGCAGGCTGCGCAGCCACTCTTCCTGGCTGAGCGCCGGCGCCCGGCTGCGGGTGCGCGTTGTGCCGCTAGCAGCGGGCTGCGCCGCCGGGCTCCCCCAACGGCGGCGGGATTGTGCATCAGTTGTTGCCATAATGGTATGCTGTGACCGGGCGCAAACAACGCATGCGTGTGTCTGTGCCCAATCCTTCTTATCCTCTACAAACCGGATTCTTCGGGGAATATCAGTGCGGCGCATTATACGGGATGTTGTGCGGAATTGCCAGGGTTATCGTGCATTTGTCGTTACTACATTGACTACCGGCAACTCCTCCTGGCCCCTATACCGGCAAGTAGTTATCGGTTTCATTCCTTGCAGGATGTACACCGTAGCCCCGGTACCTTTCAAGATACATACGTTACACGACTTACGCGGTCGGTTCTAAACCAGGCGTCTGCCTGGACAAACGGCCCGCTGCGCCTCCGGCAGGGCGGAAGATTTCATTCTTTCTCACAAACATGTTGCACGATGTGCCGCATTTCGTGAAAAAGAAGAAAACGTAGGATGCTGCCGCAGGCGAAATGTGCCGTTATCGGCGTCAAACGGCCGGTTTGGCAGCGCACCGTGTAAGTCCTGTACATTAAACCCAAGAAACGGATAGTTTCAAGTGCCGGCATATCCTATGATGGCTTCATCCTCCTGGAGGGAGAATGTCCCATTGCCGTATCCATGCATTGTCCGTAGCTACCGGCCTGCACGACCCGTAAACTAAATCCAGACGTTTCATATCTGTCCGGTTGCCGGTTGATAGCTCAGAGTTATGAAAAGACCCAGAATTGGAGGAACAGAGTCATGCTAACCATTCTTGTTCTGCTCGGCTTGCTGGTGTTGTTGAATATTGCGGCCTGGTTTGGCGCGGTTGACAGCAGTGACGGGATCAATAGTCCGGAGTGGGAGCGTCGTCGCGCCTGGTTGTCAGCGGCGCAGTCGGAATCACGCGAAACCGTCCGCCGGGTAACATCGGATAGCGTGAATCAATCGACTGTACATACGCTGCCGATACTCGATCAGATACGTTCATATCGCTGTGAGGAGGGCTAGATCAATGCTGACCAGGCATGCGGATGTGTTGTCCGATCGGTTTGTGACCCTGCTGTATGTGGGTTATAGCGCCCAGGGCGATCAGTTGCAGACCAGTGCAACCAGCCGTGGATGGAACTTCCTGCGGCCCACCGCGTTGCTGGAAGCTCTGGCGCTGTATGTGTTCTGCTTTCCCGATCTGGTGGTGCTCGATGCAACGGTGGAACGTGACCTGGCCGAGGCAGTCTTCTTTCACCTGCGTTCGGTCGATGCCCCGGCACTGCTGGTGCTGACCGAGGCGACCACCCCGGGACCGTGGGATGGCCTGCCGTCGCCGACGGTGACGGTCATTCCGCCGGTTGCGCATCCGGATGCGTTGCTTGATCTGGTTGCCAATCGGGTTGAACCGGTGGCTTGAACAGAATATACGCGCTGGAGGAGGGTGATGTATAACCAAAATGATATCTGGTCTGAGCATAGAATCGCGCTGGAACGGTATCACAACATTGTTGCGGAGCGCGAAGAGGAGCGGATCATTCGCCTGATACGTCAGCAACAGCCCCGCCGTGCGTGGTACGGCCGTCTGCCGGCCCGACTTGGACACTGGCTGGTGCGCTGGGGGCAGGCACTCCAGGCACGCTATAGCTATGAACCATCAGGATGCGCCGGCACGCTGGAACACTCCCGCTGAAATGGAAAAATGGAGGTTGCACGATGATTATCTGGCTGGTTCTGCTCGGCTTGTTAGGATTGATCGGAGCGGTTGCCTGGTATCTGGATACCGAATGGCCCAGGTATCGAACCGCATGACATTATATGCTTGTTTTTATCGAAACAGCGCGTGAGAACTGGTCCTTTGCCGGTGGTGTAGAAACGTATGTGGTACTGGACATCCTTTTTGGAAAAAAAGGTCGAAAAAGTGCCATGTTGCCGCTGGCGAATCGGGCATCCCTCGGAGCAACCATTCGGTTTCGTAACCGCGTAAGCCCTGTTCTTTAACACGCGTTACGCAGTCATAAAACCGGAAGGGAAATTCGCCTCCGGCAGGGTGAAAAAGAATGAAAGCACCATGCTGCCGCAGGCGAAGCCGGCCTTTATCGGGCGCAAATGCCCAGGTTGATCGCCCACCGCGTAACTCGTGTAAATTAGGGCATAACTGTCGCTGGTATGTGCCGGCGCTGGTTGCTGTCTATATCCGACCCGGTTCTGCGCCAAGTTATGCACGAGTTAGTGAGCAGCGAACCGGAACTGAAGGCATATCTGGAACCTAACTAAAACGGTATTTCCGTAGTAGAAAACTCAGCGCAGCGTCGTCAGCGGCAATTCGACCGCCTGAAATGCCTCCACGCGTCCGCCCCGGATGACAAACTGCGCCACCGGTCGGCCCGGTTCGGACGGACGGGTCGCGTCCTTCAGATAGGCGATATAGCGTCCCTCCACCGGCGCGACGCTCTCAGCGAGCCAGGGCGCGGCTGGTGCCAGCAGATCGACCTGGTAGGTCAGCAGTTGTGCGTTG
>CAKZQX010000637.1 GCA_937141995.1 uncultured Chloroflexaceae bacterium
CTCGGTGTTGCGGGCTGTGCGACAGGCGTTGCCCCGGCATGATCTTGGCTACCTGGCCGATACCGCCTTCTGTCCCTATGGCCCCCGCCCGGTAGCAGAGGTGCAGGCCCGCGCCTGCGCCTGCACCGGTTGGTTAATTGATCAGGGTGCCGGGGTGGTCGTGGTCGCCTGCAATACCGCTACTTCAGCCGCCCTGGAATTGCTGCGCGCCGAGTTTACTGTGCCGATTGTCGGGATGGAACCGGGGGTTAAGCCGGCGATCCAGGCAACCCGTAACGGGCAGGTAGGCGTGCTGGCAACCGACGGCACACTGGCGGGCACCCGGTTTGCTGCCCTGGTCAAACGATTTGCCGTGGGCGTTGCGGTACACACCGTTCCCTGCCCCGGATTGGTGGCGCAGGTGGAAGCCGGCGACTTGAGTGGTCCCGCCACCCGGCAGTTATTGGCCCGCTACCTGGCTCCTCTGCAGATGCGGGGTGTCGATACCATCGTGCTGGGCTGTACCCACTTTCCCTTCCTCGCCCCGGTCATTGCCGAACTGGTTGGCCCGGATGTCACCATTATCGATACCGGGCTGCCGGTTGCCCGTCAGGTCGCCCGCGTTGCCGCGATGGTCGAGTTGCCAACCGGGAGCAGTCGCCTCCGCTGTGCCACAACCGGCAATCCCACCTATGTTGCCCCAGTCATGCACCGTTTGCTGTATGCTGACGTGCCGCTAGAGCATGCCGATTGTTGAGCATTATAATTAACACGAGTTACGCGGTGGGCGTTTGGACCACGAACAACACGACATGAGCAAAACCCGCGAAACGGCCAATGCTGACATGCATCAAGCGATCTCGGGCCTGGTGGACGATATCGCCTCCGGCAGGCCGGAAGAAACCAGATCTTTTTCACAAAAAAATCACGTTGTGAATTTTTTTGTGGAAAAGAAAAAGGCGAATCTGACTTCAATCTGGTGAAATGCCCGGTTTGTATGCTCACCGCGTAACTTCTGGAATTAATGCGTGAAGGCAAAGCAAAGGGACGCAGCTTGCTGCGCCCCTACAAATTATCCTGTACCCTCGTTCTATCGCTGGATCAGCGGCAGCATCACCTTAATAACTTGCTGAGGACCAAACCGGCTCTCGTTGATGGAGTTAACCACATTTGCGCGTCCCGCGCCAAAGACCGGATCAAACCCGGCCGGGCCCAGGTCCACCGCCCGCCGCTTGAGGAGTGAACGGATGCGCCAGGGCAGGGCATCCGGCTCTTCCTCAAGCAGCAGGGCCACCAGGGCTGCTACGTGCGGTGCCGCCGCCGAGGTACCGCAGAACGTGCTAAACCTGGGCGTGCTGGTAGCGACGCAGTCGGTGGCAACGATGTCCGGCTTGCTGCGCGGTGTGCTCTCCCCCCGGATCGTCACCGGGCCCTGGGAACTGTATGGCTGGATCTCGGTGGGCGACCAGGAAGCTACCGCGCCCACGCCAATAACGCCGGACATGCCGGGATGCCCATAGATGCTGTCGGCAGCAGAAGCATAGTCTACGTCTTCGAGCCATCCACTCGTTATAAATAGCATTTCAATCTGCGGAATTGTGCCGCTGTTGAGCGCAGGTGCATCAATGACGACATCGACCTGCTGTGTGGTACCACTCGCGTTCTGGTATGTGAGCATTTCTAGAGGAACTCCCATTATCGATTGGATTGTGTCAGAGCTTGCCAGTACGCTATTCCCCTCAACCAGGTAGAGATCCAGATTGTCCAGTGCGTTACGTGCGGCCGTAGTTATGTTGCTAAATGGATTGTCCCACTGGAGAATAACCTGGATGCGGACCGCTTGTGGCAACGAAAAGCTCAGACTGGTGTCATTGGCGGCAAAACGATGCAGGCATCCGCGCTCTACGTTGGGTGGGCAGTTATCCGGAATATTCAGAGGAGCCTGGTAGTGGTTCTCGGCATCGTTACCCGCCGCCGAAACAAAGACAACGCCGGCATCCACGGCCTTTTGCGCGCGTGTACCGATCGTTCCATTCTCAAAGTAGGGTTCAGTCAGGTAGCCGATATCATCCACAATAATATCGGCCACAAAATCCTCCTCGAGGAAGTTAATCGCATCAACAAAACCTGTCACGCCGTTGATTCCGCTGGAAAACCCCAGGATTGCATCGGGGGCCAGGTCGTGGATAATCTCCAGCATGGCGCGGCCCTCATTCCTAAAGCCGGCATTGTCTGCATCCACCAGCACACAACTGGGGGTCAGGTCAGTCAGGTTCTCAGGACAATCGGGGGGAACCTCACCGGCCGCCTGCCCGATGTCCAGCCCCTCCACGCCATCGGAAATGACGCCGATGCGGATGCCTTTGCCCGACAGACCAAACTCCGTTCCCGCCTGGGCCGCGCCGAGGATGGTGTCGCCCTTAGTTACCACCGTTCCCGATCGGACGATCGGCATCAGCATGGGACCGACATACATCACCATTGGCAATGCAGCCAGCGTATCCAGTTGCTCCGGTTGGACCCATACGCTGACCAGGGGGTAGGGCTCCGACCATGTGCCAACCCGGATGCCGGCAGCCGCAAACGCAGCAGCGGCAGCGGCCGGTGTTCCCGTAATGCGTACCTCAACGCCAATCTCACCCTGGGAGTTTACACGGACGGTTCCGGGGCGTGGATCGGTTGCCTGGAGGTCGGCGTCGGTACCATGCTGAATCTCTTCAGCGGTTTGCAGTACTACGGGACTGATCGGCAACTGGGTCTGCTGACGCTCAGCTATGACAGACACGGGCAACTGGAAAGCAAGCAGACCGGTGCAGCATATCAGGAGGATGACGAAGAGTCGGATGTGAGTTGACCGGAAAGACCGCTTGAGAGACATAATCGTGGTTGCTCCTTGCGTGTGAAGGCTAAAATGAGACAGCAGAGAACACAGCAAATCTAACGGAGGAGAATTCTCGGACGAGAACATTTGACGATGTGTTCTTCAAGTCTGTGTTTGAGACAAAGCGCTGCCCGTATAAACGAGCAGCGCCTGGTTTTTTACTTATCTTGCTTCAGTGCAACAGCGACTCCATTATGGTGTAATGGGGGCAATATCTCCCGGTGGTATGACAGGTATGGGGGCGACATCCCCCGGCGGTGTCAGCGGTTTCTGCGGCTGCGGCGCAGGCTGCGGCGGCTGCGGCGCGGGCTGCGGCGGCTCCGGCGCGGGCTGCGGCGGCTGTTCTGCCGGTGGTGGCGCTTCCTCGACGGGTGCCTCTGCCGGTAGTGCTTCTTCCGCTGGTGCGGCCGGTTGGACCGGCGCCGGTGCCCGATAGCCCGGCATGTTTACCGGATTGACCAGGAAGATATTTGGCCAGGGCTTAAATCGGGTCACAAATGTCTCACGGTCAACCTCCACACCGTTTTCTTTGATAATCCGCGTAAAGTTGATTGTCATCCCACCCCGGGCCACATCAGTCTGGCGTGGCGCACCGATCGGACGACTCGGATCGGCGATATAGACCGGCGCAGCCGGCGGCGGTGTTCGGTTGACAACCTGGTAGTAGGGCGGCCCTTCCAGTTCGACGGTGCGGTTGAGTTTGGTGCCATAAATCCGTACCTCAGCCAGCGTGCGCGCTGTATTGACATTTGTCTGGATTAACAGCCAGTTGCCGGTGTCGTTGACGAATTTCAGATCGGAGCCGCCGGGGCCGGTGTAGATTGTGGCATCCATACCGGGGCCATCGCCAAACTCGCCATAGCCATACTTATCATACCAGTTGATATAAAAGGAGTGACCATGCCGCTCGGTAATCGGCAACCCGGCCCAGAACGCGGCGCGAAACATGGTTGTCGAGTCCTGGCAGATACCGCCGCCCCACTCCAGTTGCGTACGGTTCTCGATAATGGCATAGCCCTCAACAAACCCGTTGGCCGCCGTGATCTCGATATTCTCGTTGAATGAGAACTCCTCACCAGGAGCCAGCAGGATGCCATGCAGCATATCCATCCCGGCTTGGATATTGGTAATCCGGTAAGCTGCCGAGCCGGTGAAGTCACTCTTGCCGACGGCCACCAGATCGGGAATACTCAGTTGGTCAAGGTTGGCGGCGGTAATGGCTGGTTCGGCGACATGGAAGGGCAGTTCCACCAGTCGGTCGGGCGTGGTCATCGCCGCCAGAACCATCTGCTCGGCGCGGCTCACATTGACCTGGCGACCGGCCTGGCCCTCCGCAATGATTTTCAGATCGCCCCCGTTCCAGTCGATGCGCGGGTTTGTTGCTTCGCCCCCAGCGTTCCGGGCAATTTCTTCCAGGCGCTGCCGGACTTCTTCCCGGTCCAGGCTGACAACAAGTTGACTACCCGCGTTATCTGAGCGGGTTGTCTGGTTGATCGTAATCAACTCTGCCAACTCGCGCTCGGACCACTCCCAGGTCTGCTCTTCGGCTTGAAGGGTCAGCGGTCCCTGCAGTAGCGTCTCAATCTCGCGTTGGGCTGCGGCAACAGCCGCATTATCGAGTGCCGGCGCGATTTCGCGGGTGCGCAAGACGACCGTCTGGGGCTCCAGCGTTTGTAGTGCCGCCGTCAGATCGTGCATCGTGTCGTGTACCAGTGCCTGCCGACCGATTGTCGCGCGACTAGTCTGGATACGCGTGCCGCGCAATGTCAGTTCGGCATTGGTTGCTTCCTGTTCAACCTCGGCGGCGCGGGCCAGCAGATATGCCTGCATTGCCGACTGGTCAACCGTCAGATGCAGCGGCACATCCAGGCCATTCTCCCAGACAGCGGCAACCTGGAATAGATTGTTCATCAAACCGTTGCGTCGCCCGGCATCAAACGCTTCCTGCACGGCCGGATCAAGCTCAAGCCGTACGCCCAACTCTTCCAGGCCGGGCGTCCAGGTCCGGTCGCCATAGCTCAGGTGAATCGGCTGTTCTAGAAAGGGAGCATAACGTTCGTGCAAGATAGTACTGGCGGTCGTTTCGGTCATCTGCCCAACGGAAATACCATTGATTGAAATATTGGGATAAATATGCCCGGCGAATGTACGATCGAGATGGAAGAGCAACCCCCCGGCACCAACTAGAAAAACCAGGGTGAGGATGGCAAAAATCTGCCAGATCAGGCGAATGCGCCGACGTGGTGCAGGCGCTACGGGTGGTGGGCTCTGCTGACTGCTGCGCGATGGCATGCGCTTCCCGGCCCATTCAGTCATGCCCGTCAGCATTGCCATAATTCGTCGCTGTGGCTGCCGTTCGGCGGTTTCGTGCTTATATTCCTCAACCGACACCAGTACCTCCTGCTGATACTGCGATGTTTCTTTACACTTTGCTTACTATACCCAGGGTGACAGGCGTTGTCAATGAGGAGGAAGTGAGAATGTCCGGTAGTACTTCAGGTGTCCGGAGTACTATAACATGGTGTTAACTGACAGGAGTTACGCGGTGGAAGTTTGGACCACGAATGCCGCGAAATGAGCGAACAACGCGAAACGACCAGTGCTACTACGTTATAGCAATCCTAAATTGGTTGTAAACTTCTCAGTATCGTGCCTGGCATTAGAAAGCGTTTAAGCAAAAGTCAGGGTTTACAACTCAGTTAAGACTGCTATATGCGATTCTGGGTTTGACCGCGGATAGTGCCTCCGGCAGGACGGAAGATTCCCATGCTTGTTCACAAAAATTCGCACTTTGTGCGAATTTTTGTGAACAAGATAAAACAATACCATGCTGCCGCAGGCGAATCGGGCTTTCATCGGATGAGACGTCCCGTTTGGACACGCACCGCGTAACTCCTGTTAACTGACAACCCGGCGGAAGCGACTCGTGCCCAGTGTCAGGGTAATCGCGGTCAGCACCAGCAGAATCAGCGTGGCCTGAAGCACCACGCTGCCGGCTGCATCGCCGGTTGTGCCGGTCGGTCCATACAACAGCACGCGCAGTGCATTAATGGTGTATGTGACCGGGTTCACCCGCGCAATCGTATTGAGCCAGCCGGGTAACAGTTCCAGCGGCAACAGCGCCGAACTGGTAAAAATCAGCGGCAGAGTCAGGAAGTTGGCGATCAGGAAAGTTGCCTCAGTATTGCGGGTGGTCAGGGCAATTGCCACATTGAGCCCCGCCAGCATCAGGCCAAACAGCAGCGAGATCCCCAACGCGCCGATGATCCCAATCAGTCCATACTGGTAGGTGATAGTCATCTCAATCCCATCGCCAAAGCGCACTCCCGCCAGGAAGGTGACAAGCAGGATGATAATTGCCTGCACCAGCATGCGGGTCAGGTCGCCCAGAACCTTGCCCAGTAGAATGGAGAGGCGATTGATCGGCGTGGTCAGCAGTTTACTCAGAAACCCGCTATCAAGGTCGTTGATCAGCCCTAATCCCGATTGCGCCGAGCCGAAGAGAAAGGTCTGAAGGATAATCGCCGGAGCGAAGAAGGCCAGGTAGCTCTGCCCGCCAAAGGCGCTCTCAAAGCCGGGAGCCTGCGTCACCCGGTTAAAAACCTGCCCAAAAAGCAGCAGCCAGATCATCGGTTGCACCAGCGAGAAGTAGAGAATCACCGGTCGGCGAAAGAGCTTGCGCAATGCACGTCGGTAGAGCGCCCAGGTTTCGCTCAGAAATGCGCCGGGTCCGCTGGGAATTGCCGTTGATCGTTCGGTTTGGGTTATGCTACTCATGGATCTACTCCATTATTAATTTATATGCGTTATTTACAGGAGTTACGCGGTCACGAGCCCAGAAGGAAATCTCGCCTCCGGCAGGGTGAAAGAATTCATCCTTATGTTCACAAAAGATGTTCACAATGTGAACATTTTTGTGAACAAAGCTAAAAACGTCCCATGCTGCCGCAGGCGAATCAGGCTTCCATCGGGTCAAACGTC
>CAKZQX010000638.1 GCA_937141995.1 uncultured Chloroflexaceae bacterium
GTTCGAGATCTGGATTTTGCCCAAACGCCATCAGGCCGACTTCAGCGAGGCATCGCGGGTGGAGCGCGTGGAACTGGCGCGTACCCTCCGCGCAGTGCTGGGATGTCTTCACACAAAGTTACATGATCCCGACTACAACATTATTCGGACCCCGGCCCGCTACAAGATGGGCGAGCCGCAGTTGCAATGGTTCCTGCAGATCCGCCCGCTCCTGACCACACCGGCCGGGTTTGAGATCGGCTCCGGCATCAGCATTAACCCCTCGCTGCCGGAGGAGGACGCCGATTTTTTGAATGAGTGACAGGACTTACGCCGGATGGTCCATTCCGGCCTGGTGCCGGACCGGAAAGTCAGATGCGCCGGCGGCAGTTGCGTATGGAGACGTAGGATCAACCCGGGCAGTTTCGCGTTGTTCGTGATCCGGACTTCCACCACCCCTACTGTTGATGCCGGGCCTTGATCTTCTTGGTCCGAATAATATCTTCGCGGCCGGCCTCGGCCAGCGTCTGCTCAATAGCGCTGATGCTGTTTTTGTACTGCGGAATAATGATCGTCTCGAGGGCGTTAACGCGGCGCTGCGTTTTGCGTAACTCCAGCGCCAGTCGCCAGACAGTTGCGACTTTCTCCGCCAGGTCCCGCAGGTACTCGAGCAGTTCCAGCCAGAGTTGCCGGGCACGGTCCAGGGTGGCACGCGTGTCGCCCGGGCCATAGGGCGGATCGTCTGGTGTGACCTCGATATGGATAACCGGCACCCGCGCGCCCATGATGCTGCGGGTATCCACCTGCACCGCTACTTCGGCGGTAGGATTGAGGGTAATCTCTTGTACTCGCCGGGCACCCATCCGCATACGCGCCCGGCGCAACGCATTGTGGGCCGCGCGAAAGCGCTCGCGGGCTTCCTGCTTGACCCGCTCGGCCTCGGCCAGCGCTTCCATCAGCCGCTGGATCAAGACCTCGCGCTTGCGATCTAACAGATCATGTCCATTCTGCACCTGCTCCAGTTCATCCTGGAGGCGCAACAGGTTGCCCTGGGTTGGGGCCACATTAAGCTGGTCGCTCATGCTCTGCTCCTCGGTTCAGCACTGGGATTGTGCCAGGCTATGGCACGACCGCTCAAAGATCAGGTCTGACGCGGTCATTCTTTTAGAGACTGTCTGAAAAGGGTTAGTCATGGGGCGACGGCCCCGGAGCGGGAGTCCCGGCTTCAGCCGATGTGCGGCTGGAACCGGCGGAAGCCGGGACGCCTGCTCCGGAGCCGGCAGGAGCGATCTCCATATCCGGACTCGTTGTTCCATGATCGCTCCCACATGACGAACGAGGTGCCAGGCCAACATCCCCATGACACACCCTTGCGTCCTCTGTGGCTATAACAACAAATCGCTCCTACTCCTCAGCAGCATGCTGCCCGCCGGGGTAGTGTTCCTCAATCTCGTGCGACTTCACGCGGGTCAGGGCCGACTTCGGCAGGACGCCCAGCACCTCCCAGCCCAGATCCAGCGTTTCGGTGATGCTACGCCCCTCCTCCCGGCTCTGCGCCAGAAAGCGCTGCTCGAACTGCTCGCCAAACGTGAGATGCTGCCGGTCCCGTTCGGGCAGATCCTCTTCACCGATGATATCGGCCAGGTTGCGCGCGTTCTGCGCCTCGGTGTAGGAGGCGTAGATCTGGTTCGACAGGTGCTGATGATCGGCGCGGGTCTGCCCCGCGCCAATGCCGTCCTTCATCAGGCGGGAGAGGCTGGAAAGTACATCGATGGGCGGGTAGATCTCCTGGCGGTCCAGATCGCGGCTGAGGACAATCTGGCCCTCGGTAATATAGCCGGTTAGATCGGGGATCGGATGGGTAATATCGCCGTTGGGCATCGTCAGAATCGGGAGCAGCGTGACTGAGCCGGAGCAGCCCGCCACGATACCACAGCGCTCATAAATACTCGCCAGGTCGCTGTAGAGATATCCCGGATAGCCCTTGCGGGTCGGAACCTCTTCGCGCCGGTTGGAGATCTCGCGCAGGGCCGCGCCATAGTTGGTCATATCGGTCAGAATGACCAGGACATGAAATCCCTGCTCAAACGCCAGAAACTCGGCCAGGGTCAGCGCCAGCCGTGGCGTCAGGATGCGCTCAACCGGCGGATCATCGGCGAGGTTGAGGAAGAGTGTCGCCTGACTCAATGCACCGCTGTCGCTCAGTTGGCGTTCAAAATCGGCAGCGGTTTCGTGCGAGATGCCCAACCCGGCAAAGATAACCGCGAAGTCGGCCGCTTCCCCGGCAATATCCGCCTGGATTGCAATCTGTGCCGCCAGGTCATCGTGGGGCAATCCTTTCTGCGAGAAGATCGGCAGCTTCTGCCCGCGCACCAGCGTATTCATACCGTCTATCGCCGAGAGACCGGTCTGGATATAGTCATTGGGGTAGCTCCGCGCCACCGGGTTGATCGGCGCGCCGCCAACACCCACGCGCTTCTCGGCAATCGGTGGGGGCAGCCCGTCGCGTGGTCGGCCCAGTCCATCAAAGACCCGTCCCAACATCTCACGCGCCACCGGCATCTGGAAGGGATGCCCCCGGAAACGCACCCGCACATCGGCCGGCGGCAGGCCATCGGCTTCGCCAAAAACTTCTACCACCGCGCGCTCCTGGCTGACCTCCAACACCCGCCCCAGCCGATTGAGCCCGTCAGGGGCGATGATCTCAGCAACCTCGCCATAGACCGCATCCCCCGCGCCCGTGATGATCAGCAGCGGGCCTTTCATCCGATCAACCCCGGCATACTCCCGGATGGATACGGCTGCCTTCGATAGCGTCATCGGCTCCTACTCCTCTCCCAGTTGCGCTAACTGCTGCATAACCTCATCCTGCAACTGCGCGATCTGTTCCGCGTCATCATTCGCCACTTCCTCTTTGAGTTGGATGAGGTGCGGGATGTCGATGCAGTCCTGCACCTGCTTGAGTGCAACACCCCGTTCAAGCAACTGCTCCCCCCGCTGATACATGCCGACAAAGAAGTGGAGCATCAATTCCTGTTTTTTGGGGGAGGCTTGCGCATCAACCTCGCTCATTGCGTTCTGCTGCAGGAAGCCCTCGCGCAACAGCCGGGCCATGCTCAACACCCACTGCTGCCGCGCGCCCAGCGCATCGGGACCCACCAGCCGTACAATCTGTTGCAGGCCCGACTCCTCTTGCAGTACCTGCATGGCCTGGCGGCGCAGCCCGCGCCAATCCAGTTCACTCTGCTCGTCCCACCACGCGGCCACCTGATCCAGGTAGAGGCTGTAGCTGTTAAGCCAGTTGATTGCCGGGTAGTGCCGCTTGTTTGCCAGGTCGCGGTCCAGCGCCCACCAGGTCTGGGTGAAACGCTGCGTGTTGCGCGTCACCGGCTCGGAGAAGTCGCCACCGGGGGGCGAGACTGCGCCAATTACCGAGACCGAGCCCTCACGCCCACCCATGGTCGTCACCCGCCCCGCCCGCTCGTAGAAGGCCGCCAGGCGTGAGGGCAGATAGGCCGGGAAGCCCTCTTCGGCGGGCATCTCTTCCATGCGCC
>CAKZQX010000639.1 GCA_937141995.1 uncultured Chloroflexaceae bacterium
CAGTGCAAACAACATGCCGTGTGACCGCCGCGAACCACCTTTTCAGACAGTCTCTCAGAACCGGCGTGCAGTTTACCCAGATGTGTCCTTCCGACTGCGTGACCGGGAACAGTGGCCCCGGCACCGCGACTCCAGTTAGCCAGGGCGATAGAACCATGCATAAACAGGATTATCCATCGTGTGAGCCACAGCAGCCGGCAGAGGACACAGTTCCGGAATTGCCGCAACACCAGCAGCAGCAGGAACTGGTTCACACTGAACCACAGCATCTGGCACAACTGGTGGAGCATCTGGCCGATGGCGTGATCTTGCTGGATCATGCGCGGCGGATTGTGCTGGCAAACCCGGTTGCGCGGACGTATCTTGAGCTGTTGAGCCAGACCGGAGTTGGTGGTGTGCTGGATACCCTGGCCGGGCAGCCACTGAAGCCCCTCCTGTTACCCTCACCCGCTGCCGGTATCTCGCACGAAATTACCCTGACGCAGCCGGCGCGGCGGGTGTTTGAAATCACCAGTCGGATGATTGAACAGCATTCCCATATCAATGGCTGGACGCTGACTATCCGGGATATTACCGACCGCAAACTGACTGAGGAGCGTATCCAGCATATGGCGCTCTATGATGCGCTGACCGAGTTGCCGAACCGGGTGCTCTTCCGGAACCGACTGCAACAGGCGATTGCCCAGGCATGGAGCGATGGACAGATTGTTGCGGTCTTGTTTCTGGACCTGGATCGCTTTAAAACGGTCAACGATACGATGGGCCATGCCTTCGGGGATCGCCTGCTGCAGACCATTGCGTTGCGGTTGCTTGAGTGCGTGCAGCAGAACGATACCGTGGCCCGGCTGGGTGGCGACGAGTTTACGATTATTCTGCCACAGATCCAGAACACCAACCATATTGACTGTGTGGCCCAGCGAATAGTGTCTGCACTGACACATCCCTTTCGCATTGATGGATATGATATGTACACCAGCGTAAGCATTGGCATTGCGCTCTATCCGTTCGATGCCGATGACACGGACAGCCTGCTCACGTATGCGGATATGGCAATGTATCACGCAAAGAGCCACGGACGGAATGCCTACACGTTCTATACGGCTACCATGCATGCCTATGCGATGGAGCGCATGATGCTGGAGAAGGGTCTTCAGCGTGCTATCGAGCAGGAAGAATACCTGCTGCACTACCAACTCCAGATTGATCTGCGTACCGGGGCGATTGTCGGGCTGGAAGCACTGGTGCGCTGGCGGCATCCGGTCCTGGGTATGATCTCGCCGAGTCGGTTTCTAACGATTGCCGAGGAGAGTGGACTGACGGCTTCGCTCGGTCTCTGGATTTTGCGCACGGCCTGCGCGCAGAACCGCGCCTGGCAACTGGCCGGTCTGCCACCGATACGGATCGCGGTAAACCTCTCGGCGCGGCAACTGGCCCATCCGGACATGGTCCACGAGGTTGCGCAGATCCTGGCGGAGACCCACCTGGAGGCGCGCTATCTCGAACTGGAGTTGACCGAGAGCAGCATTATCCACGACCCGGAGACTGCGATTACCATCCTGCACCAACTTAAGGCATTGGGCGTCCACATCGCCATTGATGATTTCGGCACCGGGTACTCCTCACTTAGTTACCTCAAGCGATTCCCGATTAACACCCTCAAGATCGATCAATCATTCATCTGCGACATTCCGGCGGATATTGACGGCGCAGCCATTGCGACAACAATTATTGGGATGGCCCACGGATTAAAACTCAAGGTCATTGCCGAAGGGGTCGAGACCCGTGAGCAGGAGCGTTTTCTGTACGATCATGGCTGCGACGAGGCGCAGGGCTATCTCTACAGTCATCCGCTCCCCCCCATGGAGATGACCTCGCTTTTGCATACCTGGGATGCAGCGACTCGCTCCGGGCAGAGCATGGCCGGATGAGCCGGCACGCGGACTGGTGCTTACACCGACCCGGCGGCTACGTAGAGGGAGGTACCGTCTCGGAGTAGCGGTAGCGGGACTCCGGTTCGGGTGTGTGGTCGGCGTCTTTACGCGCCTGGGACAACATTGCATCGGGGCCGTACAGTTCTTCCCGGCGCTGTTCCAGCACCTGCATGGTCCTATCGTAATACTCCAGGAGCGTATCCTGATCAGCCATAATTGATAATTGCTGCCGGATGCCCTGCCCGATCAATCGGGTATGGCGGAGAAGTGCCGCATACTGTTCTTTGCGGTGAATCCGCCCGGCAACCACCTGGATCACCTCCAGCATCCGGACAATCACCATGGCATTAGTCAGCGACAGTGCGCTACTGCGGATCGAGCCGAAAGCCGTATCCAGCAGTTCGGCAAAGGTAACAACCTGCGCAACCAGGCGCAGCTTCCCGTCATCATCATAATGATAGGGCGAAGGCGCTTCGCGCTCGGCGATCCGGCTGAGCGCCGCACTGAACCAGTCCACACAGATGATTGCTGTGAAAGGATCGTTGACACCAGGGGAGAGGGAGCGCACGGCTACCTCAGCCATCTGAGTGATCGCAAACTTCACATCCTGCGTCAGGTTGCTCTGCCGCGCGAGCATAAAGGCATCGTTCATCTTGTCCTGCAACTTCTCGTCGATATTGCCCCGAGGCCAGGCTGTCACCAGCGGCGTGCCCTGCACCACAAAGCTACCCGGGTTGCTCTCGACCCGCAAGACCAGATCACATTGGGTGGCATGCTTCAGGAGCGACTGGTAATCAATGGCCTGGAGATAGCCATTATCGTGCGCTTCAACTGAGTAAGAGTTATAGTCGAAATGCTCCGGGATATCCTGCTTCGGATGCTGCTGTTCCGACTGGGGCGCTGCCCGCCCGGCTTTGTGTTTATTGGGAAAGAGTTGATCAATGGCACTCTCCAGATCCCGGTTGATTGCGGCGATTACGTGCGGTGCCTGGATCGATGATGCAACATGATGAATAAAATAGATCAGGACACCCGTTCCCGCCAGTGCCATCAGGATAGCGATAGTTACAGAAATGTAGGGCACAAACTGTGATTCTTCACCAGTGCGCACTGTGCGCAACACCAGCAGGCTGTAGACAAACGCTGCCACAAAGGTGCCCAGCACTACCTGATTGCTCGTATCGCGCATAAATTTGCGGATCAGATGGGGACCAAACTGCGAGGAGGCCAGCGAGAGGGTCGCAATCGTAATCGAGAAGGTGACACCCGCAACGCCCAGCATCGAACTGGCGACCGTGGAGAGCAGACCGCGCGCGCCCTCCGGCCCACCCGCCCAGATCAGCCCGAACGCCTCTTCGATCTCGCGCTGTAAGGATTTATCCAGGGCAATGGTGCCAAACGAGAGTAGGATAGCGAGCAGGGCCATGAGCGAAGGGACGAACCAGTAACTGGAGCGCAGTTGCTCCCAGATATTCGCAGATTTGGTTTGCATAGGACTCCTCTGATTGATCTGTTTGCGCGGGTCGTACCGCAAACCATAGCACAATTGGTGCCAGTGGTATCCTCCCATAGTCTGCTCGTCGGCTCAAACCTGATACACCCACTCTACCCGCTGTGCCTCGGTCGGGTCGGGCACATCCAGGCGGCGCAGCAGGCGTTGGAGCACCTTCTCCGGGACGGCGGCGGGACGGTGCCGGTTGCGCGTCGGCAGTTCGGCATAGGGCACTTCGACATAGCCGATGCATACCCGCGCACCATAGGCGCTGAACAGATCAACCAGTTGGCGGCGCAGCGCACGCGTGATATTGGTCGCATTCCAGGCGAAGGGTTGCTGCCGGCGCAGCAGTTCGCGGGCGCGTGCCTTGGCTGCCTGCACGACGGCACCCTGGTCATCCGTCGGATCAACGTCCAGCTCGGCGCGCAGATCATCTCAGAGCCTGGCTGAAACGGGTTGGTCATGAGGCAATACCGTTCAAATAACCGGGCTTACGTGATTCCTTACCTGGAAGAGGATACCG
>CAKZQX010000640.1 GCA_937141995.1 uncultured Chloroflexaceae bacterium
AACGGATCGGCTGGCCGGAGCCATTCGTTTCAATCTTATAGGCCGCATATTTCTTGTTCTTGCGTGCCAGCCAGGTCTGCCGGATCAGCGGCACCGCCACGCCGCAGCGCGGGTTGGGGCAGGCGATGGTACGCGCCCACAGGTAGGCCACCGTGGTCGCGCCGTCGCTGCTCCTGGGGTAGAGGTCGGCAAGCTCAGCGCGGGCCTGCTCCAGCACATGTTGCCCCCAGGCGCGCACATCGTCGGCCAGCCGTCGCCCATACTGCTGCGGGTAGACCAGCGTGGCAAGCTGGATGATATGCGCCACCGGGTTCAGGTCGAGGGCGTAGGTCTCACAGCCCAGGCGCAGCGCCTCCAGCGGGATAGCTCCACCCCCGGCGAAGGGATCGAGCACACGCGGCGGGCTATCCGGGAATGCCTGCCGGATGTGCTCGCGGGCATCGCGGATGTAGTGATGGGCCGGTTTGCCGTTCTGTGCCGTGGCGCTATCAATACTATTATCCCAGTTGGCAAGATCAGCAATGAAGGTCTGGAACTTCTGCGCCGCTGTGGGTTCGTCGGGCTGGGGAACCAGCGCCGCAAATACGGCAGCCCGGCAGGCGGCCAGCGGGCGACGCGCCCACCAGATATGCAGCGTGCTCAGGTGGCCGTGCCGGATCGACTTCTCGCGGGCGCTATGCGCTGAGACCGCCGTGAGTGGCATCTGGTGTTCGATGATGCGTCGGTGCAGGTAAACTTCGTTATGGTCAGACATACCATGTCTTTCGTATCTTCATTCGAAGGTATCAAAATCACCCGCCAATCATTCCTGATCAGCAGGCTCGTCACGGCCTTTGCGAAACCATTCACGAAGCCGTTCTACTGAGGGAGCCAACACTGCGACAAACAATCCTACGATAGAAACTGTCACCCAGGTGTTGGTTTGTTCAATAAGTCTAGCAAGCGCATCTAGCTGACTTTGGTTGAATGCTTGTGCCTGTTCAATATCGCGTTTTAGCATCGTGATTTCTAGGGCTTCTTCAGGGTCTTGTACAATTATCTCCTCGATACCCGTTAGCGTACTCTCTAAATTCGCCATTGTCGCTTCAAGAGACTGCAACCGTACGGTGATGGCAGTATCTTCAGGTATCTGCTCTACTGCTTCGAGCTGCGCTCGTATACTATCTATATCTTGTCGAACGCCATCTATCTCTGTACTAGACGTTGCCACCAATTCTTCTAATTGCGCCAACCTTTCATCTATAGCAACTCGTCCTCCATTAGGTTCAATAAGACCTGAAAGACTGATGTACATACCAATAACACCAAACACCGTAGTCAACAAGGCAGTAATAAGGACTGTCGGTTCGAATACTCGTTTCAGCCTTGTGTTTCCTTGAGATTTTTTCTTTGCAGTTCTAGCTTGACTCTGCCATGTTGTAGGCGTATCCTCGGAGTTAGTTGCTTCATTAGATGGCTGAACATCCTCTTCTGAATTCGGATCAGGCTGCTGTTCTGACACGTCTGCCCCTCCTGTGTAGTGTCGATGCTTGCTTTCGGATTCTAGTGACTCTTCTCGTTCGCTCCCCCATCAGCAGGCGTACCGTGTTTCTGGACCTCGCCCACATTCACTCGGAAGCGCGAGGCACTAAATGTGGTTTCCGCAACGGTCAGGCAGGCCGCCGGGTCACGAATGATGATCAGGCGCGGGTTGGGTGTGGCACAGTCGTACACCACATACAACCAGTATTCGTTGCCAAAGCGGGCCGCCTTGATCCACTCATTGGCGGTCAGTGCGACTGCCCCCGTGCCTTTGCGCCCTTTGACCTCAATGTACCGCAACTCATTCGCGCCGTGTGAGCGCACATCAAAGCCTAACCCATCCGCCTCAACGCTGTGCGGTGAACGGCCATGATCGCACTCGTAGCGCATGGCGACATCCACCGCGACGGCTTCAGTGTCGGGATCGTCCGTGCCGGTGTCTTCCTCTGCCGGTACATCCGGTGCAGGTACCAGAGCGCAAACGCCGACCATACGTGGTGGATCTGCTCCCAGGGAGCGCATATGGGTGTTCTCTTCCAGGCGGCGCTGTAAGCGGGTCTGGTACTCTTCGAGATTTTGCTCAAGTGTGCGCAACCCGATGTCATACTTGTTCGGATCGCGGGCGCGGACCTGTTCATTGGACGCATAGGCAATGATACGACTGGTCTGATCCGCAATCAGGGTATCCAGTGAACGCTGTACATAGTCCTCGCGTACATTCGCCTCGTGGAGCCGCTTCTGCCGCAACTGCTCCAGGTAGGGATCGCGGATTTCCGTTTTGCACCAGGCTTCAACCGTTTCCGGCTCGACGGCCAGGGCGGGCAGCGGGTCGGGCAACGTGGGCGCGGGCGGCGGATTGTCCGGGTCTACCAGGAATGGATCTACATCCAGTAGTGCCAGCGGATCGAGCGGAGCGCACCGTCCATCATGGTTCTGGCGGATACCGACCAGCTTCTGCCCGGCAATTGCGCCGGTGCCATCCTTGACCGTGGTCTCGAAGAGCCAGAAGAGCCCCTGTTCTGCCCATGGCGCGGCAAAGCATGCACCTTCGGTCAACGCTCCCCCGTATCGTGCCCGCACCAGGGTAAGCAGCGCATCAAACAGCGGGTGGCCGGGTATGACCAGGGTAGCATTCGGGTACTTCTCGCTCAATGTCTTTTGAAAAATCACCTGGGGATAGGCCGGCAGGATGGTGTGTCCCCCCGGCGCAGCCAGCCGGATAAAATGCGGTACTGAGTCAATGTTCCAGACACCCGGATCATGGGCGCGCGGCTTGATATCGGCCCGCAGCTTGTTGTCACGGCAAAGAAGACGAAACGCGCCGACAACAAAGCGCTCCACATATTCGGGCACCAGCCGCTGCTCTTTGGAGATACGCACCTGATGCTGGATCTGTTCTAGCGCTTCCGGTGACATGGCATCGGCAGCCAGGGCATTCACCAGGGAAGCCTGCATCTGCCGCTGCTGCTCGTTGCGGTCAACGGTGGTAGCAACGGCGGCACGGATCTGCTCCAATGACTGGCGTTCTTTAATTGCCCGCTGCACCAGGTCAGCCAGATCGGCGGCTGAGAGCAGATCGCCAATAATATCGTACACATTTTCCTGGCCCAGATCACGGCGCATCTGGTTGAGCTTATCCAGCACCGCGTCAAGGACATGTCCCTCGCGGGTATCTTCTGCTACCAGGTTGAAGATACGCACGCTGTACTTTTGTCCGTAGCGGTGGATGCGCCCCATACGCTGCTCCAGCCGGTTGGGGTTCCAGGGAATATCGTAGTTGACCATCAGACGGCAGAACTGTAAATTAATGCCTTCGCCGGCTGCATCGGTAGCAACCAGGATCTGCGCACCGTCCGGGTCTTTGAAATAGGCCTGCGCCGTACTGCGCGTATCTCGATCCATACCACCGTAGATTTCCGCTACTTTAAAGCCCCAGGCGCGGAACTTCTCAACCAGGTAGTCGAGGGTATCACGGTTTTCGGTGAAGACCAGCAGCTTCTCACCCGACTCCCAAAGCGTGTGTCCATCCTCCAGGGGATCATGCATCACCTTGCGGAGTTCGGAGAGCTTACGCTCGACATCGGCCTGCTCAACCTCGTGTTCAGCCTGCAGGGCCAGGGCGTGAAGCTGGTGGACTTCCGCGATCTCCAGTTCCATTTCACGGATGCTCTCAGTGGGAAACATGACCCCCAGAGCCTCGTCTTCATCCTCCCAGCGTTCTTCATCCGTGTCAGCCTCGTCGTCAATGGACAGTGATACAATCTGGGAGACACTGACTGGTGTCGTCCGCATGATCTCCAGTCGGGCTTGCAGTTTCTCTTCACGGCGGGCCAGCGATTTGCGGATCGCCCGCAGACTCGAGGCCATTCGCCGCTGCAACACCGAAAGCGCCAACCCAACATTGCGCCGAGTACGCTCATCTGTCAGTTGCTCAGCACGCTGAAATCGCTTGCTCACGTAGTCCGTGACGGCGTCATACAGTTCACGCTCAATGCCATCCAGGGCATAATGAGTGGTTTTCACACTGCGGGGTGGGAAGAGGGGTCGTCCCTGAAAATCAACCATGTGTTCCTTCAGCCGCCGCAGGAATATGGGTAGGTGTGTCTGACGCAACATGTCCGGTAGGGTTTCATTGGACTGGAACATGTCGCGGTCAAGGAGTGCCAGCAGCAGGCGAAAATTAT
>CAKZQX010000641.1 GCA_937141995.1 uncultured Chloroflexaceae bacterium
TAACTCGTGTTATTTGAATGGTATTGCCCCATGACCAACCCGTTTCAGACAGTCTTTTAGAAACGACCAGTGAACCAGAATCGCAGAAAAGCGGAAGCGGTGGATACTGCTGCCGGCGAGTAGGGCTGTGGTATCATGCTGGTACGCTATCATTCTTAAACAAAATAGAGTTGAGAGAAACCCATGCAGAGTGAGTCATATGAGACCCAGTCTTTAAGCCGTATCGCCGCTGAAGTGATGGAGGTCGAGGTGATCCGGCCGGCCACGTCCGGCCCCAGTGGAACGGTCTCCATTCAGGGACAGTTGCGCATGGAGGCGGACGCGGCATATGCGCATCTGGCCCCCCAGTTTCACACCCTGGGGTACACCCCCATGCTCCGGCAAGAGCGCAATGGTGTGGCATTGCTGGCACTCCCCGGCATAGTAACAACAGCCAGCCAGTCGCGGTTGTGGCCGGCGCTGCTGCTGTTCGCGCTGACGGTGGTCTCAACAGTTTTTGTGGGTGGCTGGATTGAGGGTGATGAAGGGGTTGTGCATTATAGTCTGGGGCTGGGCCTGGCGTATAGCGTGGCGCTGCTCTCGATCTTGCTGGCGCACGAGATGGGGCATTTCCTGGTGGCACGGCGCTTAGGGGTGGGGGTCAGTTATCCCTTTTTTATTCCCATGCCGCTGCTCTTTCTGGGAACGATGGGGGCCTTTATCGCCATGAAAGAGCCACCACCGGACCGGCGCGCACTGCTCTCAATCGGCATTGCCGGGCCGCTGGCCGGTCTGATTGTTGCCGTCCCGGTACTCTTTCTGGGGTTACATCTCTCGGAGGTACATCCGCTGGTGTTCGAACCCAATACCTTTCTTGAGGGCAATTCGCTGCTCTACTCCGCGATGAAGATTGCCGTGTTCGGGCGTTTTCTCCCCAGTGGCGGCGAAGATGTGTTGTTGCATCCGGTTGCCCTGGCAGGCTGGGCCGGACTGCTGGTCACTGGACTCAATCTGCTCCCCGCCGGGCAGTTGGATGGCGGGCATATTCTCTTTGCGCTGTTTGGCCCTCAGGTAGCCCGGATTGTCACCTGGATTATTGCCGCCGGCCTGCTGGTGATGGGCTTCATCTGGCAGGGCTGGTTCGTCTGGGCGATCTTAATTACACTGCTTGGACAGCGGCGCGCGCCCCTACTCAACGAGGTAACACCGCTTGACCGCCGCATGCAACTGCTGGCTATTCTGGGTTTGATCGTCTTCGTGCTGGTGTTCGTACCCAGACCGATTATCCTTATCGGTGGGTGATTACGCAGGTGGAGATTCCCGGAAAACGCCCGCTAACGACGACCAGTGGTATAATTGGCGCGGCAGGTACCAGGCAATTTGAAGTAAACAGGACATGGGCAACCTATGGAAGTATCAGAGAGTATTGCACAGGCAGCGGAGGCCATCGCCAATGCCGATGCGCTGCTGATTACGGCGGGCGCAGGGATCGGGGTCGACTCAGGGTTGCCGGATTTTCGGGGCAACCAGGGCTTCTGGCAGGCCTATCCACCAATCGCCCAGTTAGGTTTGTCGTTCACCGATATGGCAAATCCCAGTTGGTTTGAACAAAAGCCCCGGCTGGCCTGGGCGTTCTACGGGCATCGGTTGAACCTCTATCGCCGTACTACACCCCACACGGGCTTTACCCAACTGCTTGAGTTGGCCCGGTCGAAACGTAACGAGTATTTCGTCTTTACCTCCAATGTCGATGGACAGTTTCAGAAAGCCGGGTTTGATGTCGAGCGGATCGAGGAATGCCATGGCTCGATCCACCATTTTCAGTGTTGCCGTCCCTGTAACACCACCATCTGGGATGCCGGCCATATCAAAGTCGATGTCGATGAAGAGACCTTCGAGGCACGCGACCCACTGCCCCGCTGTATTCGCTGCAACACGGTTGCCCGCCCGAATATCCTGATGTTTGGCGACTGGGCCTGGATTGCTGACCGCACCGATCAGCAGAGTCGTCGGCTGCGTGACTGGCTTAAGCAACTGAACCGCGAGCGGCGACGTCTTGCGGTTGTCGAAGTGGGCGCAGGTCAGGCGGTGCCCACAGTGCGCATGAAATCCGAGGCCGTTGCGGATATGTCCAACGCGAAGCTGATCCGCATCAATCCGCGCGATTATAGTGTGCCACGCGGACAGATTGCGCTACCCCTGGGCGGAGCCGAGGGGGTGGAGCAGGTGTATGCTCAGATCCAGGGAAAGTGACCACTTACGGGCCTACAGTCAGCACCTGCTTGCCCATATGTCGCCGTCTCGCCAGGCCACGCTCTTCACGGATTTCAGGCGCAACGCGGGCGTCGTGATGTCTCGCGCCACGGTTTCTGCCGACACCTGTTAAGCTACGCACTGATGATACAATAGGGTCTGTCCGCCGAACAGAGGTTGCCTGTAGAATAGCTTTTGCAGAGATATCACCGTATGGTCAATGCTATGAACTTCGTCTTCCTGTCACCCGACTTTCCGCCCAACTACTATCTCTTCTGTGCTCATCTGCACCGGATGGGCGCGCGTGTCCTGGGAATATCCGACCAGCCGCACACCGACCTGCATCCAAATCTGGTAGCCGTTCTGACTGAGTATCACCGCGTCTCCGACCTGCACAACTATGAGGAAGTGTTGCGCGCGCTGGGTTACTTTACCTATCACTACGGCAAAATTGATCGAGTCGACTCGCTCAATGAGCACTGGCTGGGGACCGAAGTCCGGCTACGCACTGACTTCAACATCGACGGCTACAAACTAGCCGATCTGCCCCGGATCAAACGCAAGTCGGAAATGAAGCGTCTGTTTGTTGCCGCCGGTCTGGATGTCGCACGCGGGGAATTAGTACAATCTGCCGAACAGGCCTATACCTTCGTCGAGGAAGTAGGCTATCCGGTCGTTGCCAAGCCGGATATCGGTGTTGGTGCTGCCCACACCTACAAAATCACCAATCGCCAGGAGTTGGAGGCATTTCTGTATGAGCGGGATACTGAGTATCTCCTGGAAGAGTTTATCGAAGGCGTGATCCAGACCTTCGATGGCCTGACCGACCAGCAGGGTATTCCGGTGTTCTACACTTCAATGCAGTACAGCCACGGGGTGATGGAGGTGGTCAACGCCGACGGCGATGTATACTACTTTACCCAGCGGCGGGTTCCGCAGGATCTGGAACGGGCCGGACGTACGCTGGTGCAAAAGTTTGCCGTGCGCGAACGCTTCTTTCATTTTGAGTTCTTCCGCACCCCGGAGGGCCGGCTGGTGGTACTGGAAATAAATGTACGGCCACCGGGTGGCCTGAGCATCGACATGTTTAACTATGCGAATAATATTGATCTCTACTACCAGTGGGCCGGCGTGATTACGCAGAATCGGTTTTCGGCCCGCTTTTCCTGGCCGTACCATATCTGTTATGCCGGACGCAAACATAACAAGCCCTATCTACATACCCACGACGAGATTATGCAGCGTTATGGCGCCCTCATTATCCATCATCAACCAATGAGTAGCGTATTTCGGGCTGCGATGGGTGACTATGGCTACCTGGTGCGCTCATCCGATTGTGATGAGGCGATCGCAATTGCGCAGTTTATTCAGGCTAAAGTCTAAAAAGGCAAAACACACTGTATGCTCAAGTCCATTCTTATCGCCATCGCCGCCCTGGTTATCCTCGGCTTTGCCGGTATCTTCATCTGGGCCCGTACTGCCTCCCGTCCCGAGAATCTGGGCGTAACCAATGGGCAACTCGCACCCTGCCCCGACACGCCGAACTGCGTCACAACTCAGCAAGGTAATCCCGATCAGCAAATGGAGCCACTGCGCTATACAACCTCTCAGGAGGAAGCGCAGGCGCGTCTGCTACAGATTGTCGAGGCGATGCCACGCTCGCGGATCATTGCCGACCAGCCGGGCTACATTGCCGTGGAGTATCGTTCCCCAACCTTCGGCTTCCCCGATGATACGGAGTTTCTGTTTGATGCGGAGAACAATGTCATTCATTTTCGCTCGGCTGCGCGGCTGGGGCGCTCGGATCTAGGGGTTAACCGGGAGCGGATGGAGGAAATCCGGCAGAAGTTTTACGCATCATAATATCATTCCGCGTCCCGTATCTTCTGCCAAAGCTGCATCGCCCAGGACTCCTCGTCCGCGCGGGTGGCAACCAGGTTATCAAGCCGGGCAGCGCGTAGCTCACGCAAAATCTGCCCAAGTTGCGGCCCCGGCGGAATACCCAACCGCCGTAACGCATGCCCGTCGAGTAGTTGCGTCACCGGGCGGAGCTGCACCAGGTAGTGCGTAATCACTGCGGGAATGGGCGGCGGCTCCGCCACGCGGACCACCTCCAGCGCCACCACACCAAAAGGTCGCAGGAGATGATCCAGTTCGCTGTTGCGCAGGTTGCGTGTAAGCTGATCGCGGATCGCCTGCAGCGCATCCAGCTCGCGCAGGAGCCGCACGGCATCACCTGGCAGGCGGTAGCGCACCGCCAGATGGTTCCGCTCCTCCGCCGTTAGATCATATGTCAAGAGGCCAGCGTAGTGCAATGGATGAAGGCTAGTAGTTTCACCAGCGCGGGCGCGGACGCAACGTGTAGCCAGGGTTGCAGTCCAGTGCAGGGGCACGCAAATATGCGGTGTCACGCTCCAGGCATCCGCCAGGCGCAGCACTTCTTCCGGTTGAGGCTCCGCAAGCGCCAGACAAAGCTCAGTGCGAATACGATCCGGACTGGTTGCTTCCAGCCGCCGCCGCGCCAGAGCAGTGGCGAGCAACGTCTGCGTGTGTGGCTCCAGATGGAACCCAAGCCGGGCCGCCAGGCGCAAGCCCCGCAATATGCGCGTCGGATCATCGTCAAAACTCGCGTTGTGCAGCACACGCATGTGGCCCGCTGCCAGATCCTGCCGTCCTCCGAATGGGTCCAGCAGTGTTGTGGGAGCCAGATGCCCATCAACAGTTTGCACCGACAGCGCCATCGCATTGATGCTAAAATCGCGCCGCCGCAAGTCCTGGTCAATGCCGGCGGGCTGCACCACCGGCAACGCCGCCGGCTGCGGATACTGCTCAACGCGGGTGCGCGCCAGATCAAGCGCAAGCGGAAAGACCGCTGACCCGGCCTGAACTTTCTTTAGGATGACCGTGGCCGTACCAAACGCGAGATGCGCAGCACTGACGGTACCCTCCAGGTCTGCCGCCAGCAAGCGCGCAAATGCCACCGCATCCCCCTCAACCATCAGATCCAGGTCATGCTCAATCGGTTGATCCAGCAGCAGATCGCGGACAACCCCACCTACCAGCCAGAGCGTCGCCTGTTGCCCCTGCGCCAGAGCAGCAGCACGAACCAGCAGATCCTGCAACGGTTGGTTCAGACCCGACAGCAACGCAGAATCGGCGCGATAAGTAAGTTCAGGCATAATTTCCTTGACAGCCAGACTGTTCAGTGTTAAGATCTACCATCGCAGGGGCGATTAGCTCAGTTGGTTAGAGCGCTACGTTGACATCGTAGAGGTCACTGGTTCGAATCCAGTATCGCCCACCAGACCATTGTAACCCAACCCCACTCGAGACGAAGCAGTAGTCCTGCAAGCTGATACTTGCTAACCACCTCGATTACAACCGGGGTGGTTGTTTGTGTAAGCCTGATCCAGCAACAATCCCGCGTCGAACAGACGTTCCGGGACAACACAGGTGAGCCACATAATATCATATCTTTCTCGCCGGAATACTAATCCTCATGGTATGTATCTTGCTAGAAGACCTATGGTAAGGGTATCAGCCATTCATCACCTGTTCATCATAACATTATCAAATTTTTATCAAAATTAGTGCTATGGTCCCTTTCTTACGTAGCCATTTCATACTATTATGTAATAGTACCTAAGAGCCTACCATGCTGACTCGTAAAATGGTAAACGGCGCAGTATACTCATAATAGATAAAGACATATTTATATGGTGATTCCTATTATCAGCGGGAGAAGACAAAAATGAATACCCCCATACCATTTCAACGTTTCACTCAGGGTATATGCCTCCTCCTCGGCCTGGCATTTGCCTGGCTCATTTTGAATCCTGGTGTCGCCCTGACTGCTGCTGCGGCACCCTACCTGGTTAAGGACATCGGTACAACAGCAAGTAACCCATCCTGGCTCGTTACGATGAACGGAAGATTGTTCTTCAGCGCTACCGACGATCAGACCGGCATGGAAATCTGGACGAGTGACGGTACTGCGGCAGGGACATTCCTCCTGAAAGATATTGCTCCGGGAAGCAGTAGTTCATATCCAACCTCGCTAACGGTTATGAATGGACAACTCTTCTTCTCCGCCAGTGATGGAAATAGCGGGCAGGAATTATGGGTCAGTGACGGTACCGCGGCTGGAACCCGCCTGGTCAAAGATATCCGCGCAGGGCTGGATAGTTCCTCACCGTATAACCTGACTGCTGCCGGGAAACAACTTTTCTTTGTCGCGTATGAGCCCATCGCCGGGAAAGAGCTCTGGGTCAGCGACGGTACCCTGGCCGGAACCCGCATGGTCAAGGATATTCAACCGGGTAATGGCTTCTCTTCTCCCATATATCTGACTGTGTTAGATAATGGCCTCTTCTTCAGCGCCGATGATGGTACCAACGGGCGCGAGCTCTGGTTTAGTAATGGTACGTCGTCAGGCACCTACCTGGTTCAGGATATCGAACCGGGCACTGGGGGCTCATTCCCGGATAATCTGGTAGCAGGCATTGATCGCCTGTTTTTTGTCGCTTCGACGAGTGAAACCGGTCGGGAGGTATGGAGCAGCGACGGTTCTTTGCCAAATACCCAGATTATCAGAGATATTAATCCAGGTAGTAGTAGCTCGCTGGCTAACGATCTGGCGGTTGTCGATAAACTGTTATTTTTTGGCGCGACCAACGGCAGCACTGGCCGTGAACTCTGGCGCAGCGACGGGACATCGGCGGGAACGGTTCTGGTTGGGGATCTGAACCCCGGTGCCGCCGAAGGCAAACCAGACAACCTGGTCAATGTTAATGGGCAATTGTTTTTTACGGCAACAAATGGTCAAACTGGGGAAGAACTCTGGACACTGTCCGGTGGAGAAAAATTTGTTCTTATGAAAGATATTATGCCGGGAGTAGACGGTTCTTCTCCCCGGTATTTAACCGCGTTTAATGACACGCTTTTCTTCGCTGCAACAGAATCCACATATGGTACTGAACTTTATCAGAGCAACGGTATGGCTAGCGGCACCTCTATGGTTGCCGATATTGCCCCCGGATCACTCTCTGCCAACCCGCGTTCACTAACAGTCACCGGGACAACGCTCTTCTTTGCTGCCGACAATGGAAGTACAGGCCGCGAATTGTGGGCCTTGCCGCTGTCTGCGTATGTACCGACACCCACCAACACGGCAACCAATACACCGGTCCCGCCGACACCCACCAACACGGCGACCAATACACCGGTCCCGCCGACACCTACCAACACGGCGACCA
>CAKZQX010000642.1 GCA_937141995.1 uncultured Chloroflexaceae bacterium
CGGTACTGGTGTAATTTTCAGCGATGGCCTGGCAACGTTCAATCAGGCGGGCCAGGCGTGTGGGTCCAATCCCGGAAACGAGGTTAAAGCCCAGGTAGTAACGGGTGTGTGGCGCGATGTTCATGGATGCTCCTATGCAACTGAGCCGGTTGTGTACTGGTTTTATTATACCAGGGAATGTAGTGCGATGGGGGCAGGGGCCGCGCGGAATTGCTCACAGGCCTGGGGCTTCCAGTTGCGATATTGCAGAGCCGCTAAGATGTGATGATGGTGCGAATCTCGATCTTAATACGGCGGCTCGTCCGGCCCTGTGTAGCCGCACATCCCCGTTCGCGGTGAGTTCAGCAGGGGCAACGGCCCGCCATAGTCATCGTGAGGGTGTTCATCCACATGCGTATCACACAGCGCCCCCACTAGGTCATGCTCATACAGGCACTGGATACAGAGCCACCCCGCCGGTTGACCACACTCGATACAGGCGGCTTCCGGCGGCAGGTTCCGCGTCATCAGCACAATCGGGTGCGGCGTTAACGCTTTGCCCTCGCGCATGTTGACCGCTTTGACCAGCGTGTGGGATGATGTGCCAAAGTCGTAGACGTGGGTACATTCAACATTGGATCGGAACACCTGATCCGCACGGCGCTCCATGGGGATCTCCTGGCGCGGCCAGTCGCCGAGCGAAAACTCGCTGAGATGTCCGCAGCACTCCAGCCAGATAGCGCGCAGGTACGCATCCAATTCTTGCAGCGTGGCCGATCCGCGCATCTCCAGATCCAGCCAGAAGTCGCCGGACCATTTATCCTGGACGCGCAGATGGTAGAGCTTTTCGGTTGCGCCCACACCCTGGTTGGCAGCGGCAATCGCCGCCTCGCGTTGTGGGCACGTCTCCAGGTGCCGCAGCATGCCACTGCGGGCCAGCACTCTGCCGCAGTAGCTACAGGTACCGCGTGTCTGCTTGCGCCGGGCCATAAAACCTCCTTCCCGTTTTCCTATGGATGGTAAACTATACCATATTTCGATCAGTTCTCAGTTCTCGGTTCCCGGTTCTTGGTTCTCCTTCATCTCTTCGTCATCTTCTCATCTTGCACAACTGTCGCGCAGCGGGTATGCTCATCCACAATAGGAGCAGGCAGTTGCCGGAACGAATGATAGTTGTGCAGGTTCGTAGGTTAGCCCGGTTTCCGCATCACTCCACGCAGTCAGCATGCTGCCGCAGTTCAGCATGGCAGATGATAAAGTGCTGATAAAGCATGGGTTTACCCGCAGAGTTTTTCGGAAGCGTGTTACCGGCGGGAAGTTCTCTGCCGCTGTTATGTCGGTTCATGGCTTGCTGATGGGGAAAATACGCGTCCCTGTCTGTGAGTTGCAGCTCACTGTTCGCCCGGCAAATGCTTGACAACCCTCCGTATTACCCGTATCATACGCCCACTTCAGTGGATGACGGCGTTGCCCAACCCATAGTTGATAGGCGCGTATCAGAGTGCGGTAGCCTCATGGAGGCTACTGCCCACGAAAGGCAAGACCCGCGACGATGAACCGTAAACCTTTTTCCCGCTTCTTCACGCTGTCCCCGTTCGCCCTGATGGTTACACTCCTGCTGTGTACTGCGGCCCTGACTGCCTGCAGCGGCTCATCAGTTGCCCTCACCGGCACGGTGACTGATGCCTATACCGGCGAGCCGGTCGCCGCCGAGTTACAGATTGGTCGCACGCAACTGGCGACTGATCCGGGTGGTATGTACACAACGTCCAAATGGCGCACCGACGATACGCTGGAAGTGGCGGCCCCCGGCTATGAACCCTCCAGCATTCCGCTCGAGACCCACCCGGAGGTGGCCGGGTCCGAGGCGCTGACGATTACGCTGAACACGGAACTACGCCCCAATACCTTGAACGGTCGCGTTACCGATGCCTACACCGGAGAACCACTGGAAGGTGTGCGCGTGAGCATTCCGCTCGACAGCACCGAGACGTTGAGCACCACCACCGATGCGGACGGGCAGTACACCCTGGCGAGCGTGCCCGAAGAGTTTACTCTGACCGTGAATGCGCCCGACTACAGCCCCGTCGAGGAGACCTTGAGTCGCGTGACTGCTTTCAATACGGACCTGCGCCCCAGCGTGCTCAGCGGCACCGTTACTGACCAGTTCAGCGGCGACCCGGTGGAAGGCGTGACGGGGACGGTTGGTGATGCGACCGCGACCACCGATGCCGAGGGGGGGTACGAACTGAATGATACCTCCGCCGATGCCGCCGAGGTTGTGTTTGATAGCGCAGGCTATGCCACGGTGACGCAGGAACTCGAGCAGGTCACCGAACTGGATGCGGTGTTGCGTCCCGATGTCCTGACCGGCAACCTGGTTGATGGGGCGACCGGCGAGCCGGTTAGCTTTGCTACGGTGATTGCGACGGAGACGCTACCGGGCCGCGATGTGGCCTTCACCCGGATCGACAACAGCACCGACGGTGCATTTACGCTGGAGGGTCTGCCCAAAACGGGGTATGTACAGGTGATTGCGCCGGGCTACAGCAAAGCCGTGCTGGAGATTAAGCCGGGCAATATTACCACCGAGATCAAACTTGAACCCCTCTTTGTCAAAGCGGTCTATGTCACGGCGGCTGTCGCCTCCTCGCCCTCAATGATGGAGTCTTATCTCGATCTGATCGACCAGACGGAGTTGAACGCCATCATTATTGACCTCAAGTCCGATATGCGCGATGATCTGGGCCTGGTTTACTACGACTCGCAGGTGCCGCTGGTCAAGGAACTGGAGAACTCGGTGGATTATATCGATCTGCCGACGATCTTATCCGAGGCGAAGAAGCGTAATATTTACACCATCGCCCGCGTGCAGGTCTTCTCCCACGATAATGCCCTGGCCGATGCCCGCCCTGAGTGGGCCATTAAGGATGCCCAGACGGGTGAGGTCTATGCCGACTACCCCGGTCCCGGTATTCGCTATGCCTGGCTTGATCCCTGGAACCGGAATGTCTGGGATTACAACATTCAACTGTCGCTGGAGGCAATTGAACTGGGCTTCGACGAGATCAACTTTGACTACATCCGCTATCCCGATGCCAGACTGTCCGAGTATTCGGAGACGTTTGCTTTTTCGCAGCCGACCGACCCGGAGAATAATCCCGAGGCGATGTTTGAGAATATCGCCAACTTTATGTCTGAGTCGCAGCGGGCGATTAACGGAGCCGGAGCCTTCTTCTCGGTTGATGTCTTTGGGCGTGCATTGGTCAAGGCGGCCGTTCCGGTTTCGCAGAATATCGAGGTCATGGCGCCCCATGCCGACTATATCTGTCCGATGCCCTACCCGTCGCTCTGGTGGGTGGGCTACCTGGGCTTTGAGAATCCGACCGCTCACCCGTACGAGGTGATCTACGGAAGTGTGACGTCAGGCCAGAAGTTTGTCGAAGGCCGACGGGCCTTGCTGCGGCCCTGGCTCCAGGACCATACGGACCCCTGGCAGGGGGCGCGCGTCGTTGAGTATGGTCCCGCCGAAGTGCGTGCCCAGATTGACGCCGCCGAAGATACTGGTGTAGTTGATGGGTGGATGCTCTATGACTCGGCCAATACCTACACCGAAGAGGCATTGAAGCCGGAGTAGGTAGTGCCGTTTGAGCATGCCCCCATCAGGAATAGTTCGAGTCCGGCGTTATGGGTGCAGTCCGAAGCTGCGCGCATAACGCCGACATTGCAGGATGCGGCATGAAATCTTCAAAACCTTCGCTCGTGATGGTAGGCAGCCTCTGGCTGCTTCTTGTCATTGTTGCAGTACTGCTGCTGCCCACTCCGCTGACGGCCCGTCCGCTGACCCAGAGCCGCCGGCCGGAGCTTGAACTGGGAAAATGGGTCCACACCTCGGTGGTGGATTGGCAGAGTGGTGAGGTATCCGGTCTGCTGATTACGAATAATGCCGGGGGTGAATTGCGTCTGGATGACACACAGTCTGAGGGCAATTTTATCTCGGCTCCGTTTGAGGCGCCCTTTGTTACCAATGCTGTCGGTGCAGTCTGGCGGGCCGATATTGCCGAGGGAACCGACATAACGCTTGATCTGCGTGCGCGCTCCCGCCCCGCCGATGTGCCTGAGGGCGATGCAATTGAGGCTGAGTGGGGCCCCTGGCAACCGCTGACCGCCGGGGATGCTCGCTCGCAGGCCGATGATGGTGCTTTTGCAACCCCCGATGTGCTGGCGCTGCCGCCGGATACGCGCTATCTGCAGCTTCGCGCGAACTTCTCCAGCGAAGTACCCCGCGCCTCGGCGGTGTTGCGCGAGGTGACGGTTGCCTATCTCAATGCATTCCAGGCCGGACCGGAGTCGCCGGTCGGGTTGCGCGAGGTGCCGGTTGTCTTTGGCCCCGACACGCTGACTGTGCGTCCCCGCTTGATCCCCCGCTCGACCTGGTTTACCGCGCAGGATGTGCAACTCACCGTCTGGGAGAGTACGCCCACGCCGACCCGCGTGTTGACCGAGACCTGGGATCCGGCACTTCCGCAAACTCGCTTTAACCGGGTACCACCGCGTGGAATTATCCTGCATCAGCTCGGGGTGACACCGACCGTCGAGGAGATACTGCCCTACCTGCGGGCACTGGGCACCTACCAGATCCAGATGCTGGGCTGGGATGGCATGGCTTATCACTACCTGATTGACGGTGATGGCCGGCTCTACGAGGGGCGTCTGGGCGGGCCCACCTCCGCCGTCTCGCGGCTGTCGGGTGGCGATGATGTGATCCATGTTGCGCTGATCGGCAATCTTGATGATGCACCAGGAGAGCAGACCCAGGCCACCCTGGTCAGCCTGCTGGCCTGGCTGGGGCAGGCTTATGATATCCCGCCCCTGGGTGAGCATCGGGTTGTTGAAGCCGACGATACCGTGACCCGCGCGAATATCGTCGGTCATAGCGCGGCTGTGCCGGAAGCGCCCGACCCGGGAGAGCCACTGCTCGAACTGCTCCCCACACTTCGCAAGCAGGTTGATAAATCGGTCGTTCGTACACGGCTCTACTTTGCCGAGGGCAATGTGGAGACTTACCAGGAGCGTTTGTTCTTCTTTAACCAGGGCAGTAGTGAGATCGAGGCCACTGTACGCATGTTTCCCGATAACCAGGATAATCCAATCCTGCGAATTGTACCCGTTCCGCCAGAGGGCCGCGCTGATCTGAATCTGAACGATGTTATTAGCGATACTACAACGCTCCCGGTGATGATAGAGTCGAGCGGTGAAATTATTGCCGAGCGCAGTATGGCGCTCCCGGATGATATCGATAACAGTTTGGGGATCACGCATCCCTCGCGGGTCTGGTATTTTGCCGAGGGCTCCACCGATGAGCCTTTCCAGACCTACCTGGTACTGTTTAATCCGCAGGACTCGCTCACCAGCGCTGAGATTACCTATATGAAGGGCGATGGAACGACAGCCCGGCAGGATGTACAGATCGAGTCGAACCAGCGCATCGTGGTCACGGTCAATAACGAACTGCCCGATGTCGGCTTCGGCACGCAGATTATTGCCAATCAGCCTATCGTCGCCGAGCGGACCATGCGCTTTGGTGATGAGAACAGCGGGTTCCATACCGGGCGCGGCATCAGCGAACTGGCGCAGCGCTGGTACTTTGCCGAGGGCACCACTGCCGCCCCATTCCGCATGCGGCTACTGCTGCTCAATCCGAACGAGCAAACGACCAATGTCACCGTTACGTTTATGACCCCCGACGGCACCACGCTTACGCTGACGCGGCGCTATGCCATTCCTCCGATGACCCGACTGGTGGTGGATGCCAACGAGATTGTGCCCGATCTGGGGGTGGCAACCATGGTTGAGGCCGATCGTCCGGTTGCGGTTGAGCGTGCGCTCTACTTCAGTGTAGATAATGCGGATGCCGCCCCGGTTATGGCCGGTTCGGTCAGCGCCGGAGCGATGCAACCCGCCTTCACCTGGCGCTTCGTTGAAGGACGCACAACCGATGTACGGCAGTTCATCCTGCTCAGCAACCCGAATCGCAGCCAGGCGATTGTTACGCTGGAGTTTATCTTCCCCGATGGCAACCGTGAGCGTGAAACGGTGGTTATGCCGGCGAACTCACGCTACACCGCTGCGGTCCACGAACTCTTCCCGGATCAGGATGTGCTGAGTATCGTAGTCCGTGCAACCCAACCGGTTGTGGCCGAGCGGTCATTCTTCCCGGAGGGGCAGGGCGGTTCTACAATGCTGGGGATGCCGGGATTGTAGCCGCGCAGGACAACGTATCACGGCACGCAATATGCACCAGGCTGTGGCACCGCTCAATGAGCAGGTGCCACGTTTTTTCCTGAAAGAGAGGAACGTTACCATGCGCCGTATGCTATGCTCCTTGAGCTGGTTCATCCTGTGCGTGTTCTGCGGGACGGCCCTGATTGCCTGTTCGCAACAACCCCGCGCCGACACCGGCACTGTCGGTGGGCTGTATGGCGATGAGGCGACCCCCGATGCCGCCGGCGTTACCGCAGCACCGGCAGAAGTTGCCCCGGAGGCATCACCCACTGCGGTGGCCCGTCCCGGCGATCAGGTAGAAGTCAGCCTGACCGAGTACGCCATCGACATGCCTACTTCGCTGCCCGCCGGAACAACCACTTTTATGGTGACAAATAACGGCACCGTCGCGCATAACTTCGAGATCGAGGGCCAGGGGATCGAGGAGGAATTTGAGCAAAACTTGCAGCCCGGCGCAACCGCGACCATGCAGGTTGATCTGCAACCCGGCAGTTATACCGTCTACTGCCCGGTCGCCAACCACCGCGAGCAGGGTATGGAGCTTGCGCTAACCGTGACGGAGTAAGCCCGAACCTCTGCATCTTCCGTTTGGATAGCAGGCGAACGATGATTGTAGTCAATGAGTATGCATCGTTCGTCCTGCGCCCTGGGAAAATCTTCCTACTTCACTCCCGCCGCAGTCGGCGCATCAGACGCGCATAGAACTGTCCCGGCGGTTGCACCCGCGCAAAGTTGCAGACCTGCTTGCTGCGCTGGATAATTACCTCGTCGTCCTGCTCCAGTGGGATATTATCATGCCCATCCACGGCCAGGATCGCGTGGTGGCGACTGCGGAGCCGCAGAATAATGCGCGTATTTTCATGCAAAACCATCGAGGGCACGGCCGTCAGGTGGGCGGCGACCGGTACCAGAATCATCGTTCGCGACCGGGGATCGACAATCGGGCCACCCGCCGATAACGCATACGCCGTAGAGCCGGTTGCGGTTGAAACCAGCACCCCATCGGCGCGGTAAGTGGTCAGCGGAATATCATCAATCTGGACATCAACGGTGACAATGCGGCTGACATCGCCCCGTGACACCACTACCTCATTCAGCACGGTCGAGCGTTCCAGCGGTTGCCCGTGGCGTTGTAGCATAATATCGATCAACGTTCGCTGATCATACCAGCCACCATGTTCCAACAGCGTTTCCATGCAATGGTACATATCCTCTGGCCCAATCTCAGCCATAAAGCTCAGATGGCCCAGTGCCACCGGAAAGATCGGAATATCGTAGAGAATCGCCGGGCGGGCCGCACGCAGCACGGTACCATCGCCACCCATGGTGATCAACAGTTCCATACCTTTAAACACGGATGGGTTGTCCCGCGCCTCCTGTGAAAAGCCGCGCCAGACATCAACTTCGCGGCCTTGCAGCCAGGTGGTCAACTCCTCTGAGATGGTGCGCGAACTCTCCGAAAGGGGATTATAAAGCACGCCAATGCGCTGCATGTGTTGTTCCTCCTCATCATGGCTGGTGTTATGCTCAGGATACCATAGAAGTGAGGTAGGGACAAAGTGAAGTGTGCTATAATCCCTCAAATTCTTTCTTTCCCACCCGAGGAGTTGTCATCCATGACAAATTTAAATCTTTCTTTCCTGAAAACCCTGCTGAATACGCCCGGCCCCTCGGGAGATGAGGCAGCGGCCGCGCGGATCTGGCGTGAGGAAGCGCGCACCTTTGCCGACCAGGTCTACACTGATGTGCGCGGCAATAGCTATGCGCTCCTGGAGGGCAGCGGGGCGCGCGTGCTGCTGGCGGGGCATATCGACGAGATTGGTCTGATGATTAGTTATATTGACGATGGCGGCTACCTCTTCTTTGCGCCGGTCGGCGGCTGGGACGCGCAGGTGCTGGTGGGCCAGCGCGTGCGCCTGCTGGGTCATCAGGGCGAGGTCGTCGGGGTCGTGGGCAAGAAACCGATCCATATGATGAAGGGTGAGGAACGAGACCAGGCCAGCAAAATTGAGAATCTCTGGATTGATATTGGGGTCAAGAGCCGTGATGAAGCGCTGGAGCGTGTGCGCGTGGGCAGTGTGGGTGTGATCGATGCACCGCTGTATGAACTGCCCCACGGGCGCATCGTCAGTCGGAGCCTGGATAATCGTATCGGCGCGTTTATCGTCCTGGAAGCGCTGCGGCGGCTATCTCAGGATCGCCCGACCGCCAGCGTTGCCGCCGTCGCAACCACCCAGGAGGAGACCAGTTTAACCGGCGCAACGACGGCGGCTTTCCGGTTTGATCCGCATATATCAATTGTCGTGGATGTCACCTTTGCCACAGATCATCCGGAAACCGACAAGCGGCAGTTTGGCGAGGTGCGGCTGGGTGGTGGCCCGGTGCTGTCGCGGGGGGCGGCCAATAGCCCGCTGGTCTATGAGCGCCTGGTGGCGCTGGCCGAGCGCGAAAACATTCCCTACAGTCTGCAAATTACCCCGCGCTCTACCGGCACCGATGCCGATGCGATTCATCTGACCCGGGGTGGCGTAGCAACCGGCGTTATTAGCATCCCCAACCGCTACATGCATTCGCCCAACGAAATGATCGACCTGACCGATGTTGACCATGCGGCCCGCCTGATTGCCGCCTTTGCCGGCTCAATCCAGAGCGAGAATGAGTTTCTGCCGGAGTAAAGCTACCGCCCCGCATTATCTGCTTTTGGGCAGATAATG
>CAKZQX010000643.1 GCA_937141995.1 uncultured Chloroflexaceae bacterium
CAGATTAAACCAGACGCATGGATCGCCGCAGTACAGTCTTCCTGGCAGTTATCCGGTCATCGGATAACCGGGCCGCGTAGTCGTGTGCTGCGGCACATTACCAGTTACACGGCTCCATTTACCGCTGAACAACTGTATACCGAACTTCAGCAGGATACTGCCCCACCAGGCCGCGCCACAGTCTATCGCACGCTGGAGCAACTGGCGGTTGGCGGTTGGGTTGCCCGTATCCATACGCAGAGTAGCGAAACCGGGTACATTGTGAGTTGGCCCGGGCATCTGCATCATCTGGTTTGCACCAACTGCGGCCGCGTAATCGCCTTTGAAGGTTGTGCCCTGGAGAATCTCCTTGCCAGCCTCGCTCGTCGGACGGACTTTGTGATCGAAGAGCATCTCCTGCAGATCTATGGCCGTTGCGCTGCGTGTCGCAGCCTGCTGGACGAGGACACGGTGTAGTTCAGCTTTGGGGCGCGGGAGCTATGTTCGCGCATTGCTGACTTTGGAGTACGGGAGCATGGCTCCCGCCCAACAACCACAAACGGGGCATGCCCCGTTTCATCTAATCAGTCAGGCAGAGACAGCGCATGTTGCCGCACGCACCCGGTCTCCTGTAACCTGTTCCCTATTCTAGCGTACCACGCCTGTTCCCGCTGCGACCGGTTTGTCGGGCTGGGTTCCCGATCCTCCCAGGATACCAAACTCCTCAAGTTTGGACTGAAGCGCAGCCTGGGCACTGCTTAACTGAAGCCGCCGCTCCAGGTACTCCACATCCAGGCGCTGGCGGCGCGCAATGGCGGCCGCATCGCTCAGATCATGTTTCCCCTGTTCAGAGCCCCGCCCCAGCAGCAGCTTGTGAACCAGGATATCTTCCGGGGCCAGCACCGCCACCCGCGCTCCTAGCAGCGGCATGCGCCGAAGCTGCTCGTACATTGGCGTATCCAGCACAAACGGATGATTCTTGCCGAGGCGCTTTACGCTCAAATCGTCAAAGAACTTGATGCCCCGCCACAACACTCGCTTCCCATCAAACTGAACCGCTTTCTGCTCGCGTTGTAGCAACTGAACGATCTTGTCCAGCCCTCCCGCAACAACCAGGATATCAATATCCTGAATTGGCCGTCGATCTCCATATAGATGAGCAGCAGCACCGGCACACACGCCCCAGAAAATATCATTGTTGTCGAGAAGACGCTGTGCAACGCTCAAATTGCCCGCGATCAATGACATAGCGATGGCTCCTTTATCTTCGCAAGCACACATCTTGGAAGTATAGCATTATCTATCTGCTTTAACAAATTGTAAACTTACACGACTTACGCGGTGGGCGTCCAAACTGCACGTTTGACAAGATGAAAGGCCGAATCGCCTGCGGCAGCATGGTACTTCTTTTTTCTTTTTTCCGAACATTTTGGATCAAGGAGCCAAATGTTCGGGAAAAAGAAAGGTCGGTTCCGCCCTGCCGGAGGCGAAATTTTCTTTCGGGTTTGTGACCGCGTAAGTCGTGTAACTTATCCGGCCCGGTCTTGGCGTTATGAGCCGGTTTACCTGTCTATGACGGCATCCTACGGCGCGATCACCAGCGGCAAGTAGACGCTGTTCTGGGCAGTGGCTTCGAGATAGGGTGAAACATTGCCCGCTATGTCACGGAAAGAGACCCGAATGCTAATAATGTCGGAGGGCAGGGGCACCTCTGCATAGTAGGAGTGATCCGGGTCATCCTCAGCCGTCAGTCGGCGCTCAATCTCGGCTGCCTGGAGATGCCACACATTTTCACCATCATTGACTTCGATCTCGACGGCTTCAACCCCACTGCCCTGATCCTCGGCCTGGAGCACCGCCAGCATCCCGGAGCCACGCTTCAACACGACCTTACCTACGGGTGGGTTGGTATCGACCAGGATTTCCTGCATATATGCCGGGGACGTATACCCGTTGACATCGCGGAAGCGCACATATACCGGCTGGGCCTCATCATATCCGGCTTTCAGTTGCACCAGCGGACGTGGTTCGTACGGCTGCCAACCCACATCACCGAAGAGCGGATCGCGGCTGATCTGCATTGCCGCAGTATCGGCGGGCGCTTCCAGTTCGAGCGTAATTGCAGCGGTATTACTCAGTTCGGGCGCGCGCACCTGGTACACGGGCTGCGCGCCAATGCCACTGATAGTAATGGGCAGACTGACCGGGGTAGAGCTAATGCCCATACGATTAACCGCCCGTACTTCCAACTGATAGGTTCCATCATAGAGAACCGCTTCAAAGGAAAAGCGCTCGCTCGTGCTGTCAAACGCACCGTCTTCGGGCATTGCCGTCTGCCAGGGACCATCGTCGGCGCGGTATTCTACGCGCTCAATGGTGTTAATACTTACGGTACGCAGGAACGGCGAGGGGTATCCCGTATCGCTACTCTGCCCGGTGATGACCGGCCGCTCGCCGGGTTCAACCGACTGGATCGGGTCAAGTTCCAGGCTGGGGGTTGTGTCAAGCGGGTCGATAATTCCGTCTGCATCGCTGTCATAGTAGCCAAGCTGGGCACGCGCAGAGGGATCAATCGCGCCGTCAGCATAAGCCGACACGGGCGAGAGCATAATACTCGGCAAATTAGTTGGGCAACCCCCGATCTGGCTGTTGGTCGTGGGAGTATGCAGGTAGCCGCTGCGTTGCTCACAGGGAACCTGGGCCGATTTGTACTGATCGAGTGCGCCAAAGATATGGCCCATCTCGTGGGCGGCCACCGGGGCTAACCGCTGCTGTCCATACGAGCCGACGTCCGAGGTTAAAACCATAAATGGACCGTTGATATAGGCATAGGCAAAGCGGTTGTCGGCAAAGCGTCCATTGGCGTCGTTTGCGCTGTTGGCAACAAAAATGAGTGTCGCCCAATCGCTCCCCTGCTGCTCACGCAGATCATACGCGGCCGCATACGCTTTTTCAAAATAGTTCCCGCTGTACCCCATATTTCCGAGCAGATCACCAATCCAGAGACCCTCTTCATACAGGCTGTAGTTAATCGGCTCATAGGCGGTCGGGACAACCTGTACATCCAGGTGGAACCGCAACCGCGCATCGGGCAACTGCGCGGCCCACCAGTCCAGGGAAGCCTGCACCTGCTCCGTAACAGCCGCAATCTCGGATGTGGTCCAGTCTTCGAGCGAGGGCTCGGCACTGCCGTTGCTCTCCGGCAGAATCATCCGAACGGCAACATCCCCGGCCATAAACTGGCTGGGACCGGAAGATTGCCGCGATAGACCTTCGGGATTGGCTGGGGGTGGGGGCGGTACCAGGGCATCATCCGTCAGTGGTTCCGGCGTTTCCCCGGTGCCGGACGATCCGGTTGCCGGCACCGGATAAGCGAGTGTAAGCCCGGCAAAGAAAAGTACGCAGCATAGTAGTAGAGTGGGATATTTGTTATGCATGATGTTCCTATAGTGTGATGCAGGTGTTGATTGCACGGAACAGCAATCATAGTAATGTCCGAAATGTTGCTATCAGCCATGAATGTTTACTGACAAAGGCAGCATAACGCGATATTCGGGTTATGCCAAGAGGCGCAAAGTCCTGTCACCCTGAGGCATGTGGGGGAGCAAGGGACTAGTGCTGATAGGCGCGAGGTACTACTTGAAATTTCAGGAGATTTCGCCAGTAGTTATGCCAAGGGGATGCAGCATATCACCACGCCAGACGCCGTCTATCTGGACGGGGCCAAAATAGATGGGGGTATCGGCGACCTGCGCAAGCTGATCCAGCAGCGCCTGATCGCGCAGTGGAACAGGCAGTTTAAGCTGACGACTATTGGAGGCGGGCACCCCACCGGCACCAATCCGGCTGACCAGCAGCGCTGTGTCGTCGCTGGTCAGCAACTCGCCCTCTACCCGGACAAGCTGCTGTTCATACGCAGCAGCGTTGGCAAGCAGTTCACCGATTGTGACGGTTGGGGGAGAGAGGAACGTCAGCTTGTCCGGCGTAAACCGGTAACGATAGCGCCCTGCGGGACCGAAGGTGCCCGGCCCGCTGACCTGTCCCTGGGCCTGCACAATGCCATATCGCACCACGCCGCTCTGCGCGAGTTCGGCGACGACGGAGGAATCAAGTGATGGGCCAATCCAGAGTTGTTGGGAAGGGTCGGATACCAACGGTTGCGGCGGCGGTGTGGCGCTGAAACTCAGGCCATCCAGCAACACCACGCCGGCCGGACGCACAAAGAGGTAGCCGATAACCGTGACCGAACCGCGCACAGGCGTACCGTCCAGCAGGTCCGCAACACCTACGAACCCCAATTCATCCGGCAATGACGTTACCGGATCACCGGATGCACAGGCCGATACCAGCAACAGGCCCAGCAACAGGCAGCGCCATATCCGCACCAGCGGAGTGCATATTGAATTGGTCGCGCGGGGAGCAGTCGTCACTATCAGCTTCTTGTATTGTTCAATCACTTGCCCTGTTTATGTATTGTACCATAGCCAGTTACGGACATCGCATTGATTATATGGCATGAAGCATCTGCCGTCCCGGGCCGGATTCCTACGCAAGCCGGTCAACCCCGGCATCTTCCCGGCCCTGAACTATGCTCCCGCCATGGTTCACCCCCGGGGCTGGAATCAACGAGTTTTCCCTTTATTGACAGGATGAGATAGCCGATTGATAGGTTTTGACAGCTTTTTTGCTAGGTTTGCGCGCCGGTTCATGCTACAATACCAGGCATCAACGATTTCGTACTATGCATCACAAATACTGATAACATGTACCATAGTTGTACATATAAGTAAGACATTAGCACAACAGCCGCCGGTGTGCGGTTGACGGTCAAATAAAATAGAGTGAGAGGAATACAGAGCAAGCTATGGGAACGAAAAACTCACGACTGCAAGGCTTTTACCAGCTTAATCCATTTGAACGGCTCCAGATGGTCGGGGCATTTGATGGGTTGAATGACCAGGATCTGCACGCCCTCCACGGTGGCAGCGGGTCATTGTCGATAGAGCGTGCAGATAAGATGATCGAGAATGTCGTTGGTACATTCAACTTGCCGTTGGGCATTGCTACTAACTTTGTCATTAACGGGCGTGATACGTTAGTCCCCATGGTAGTTGAGGAACCTTCGATTGTTGCGGGAGCAAGTTACGCCGCCCGACTCGTACGCGCGGGTGGCGGCTTTCAGACCAGCAGCACGGAGCCGCTGATGATCGGCCAGATCCAACTGGTTGCGGTGGCCGAACCGGTGCGGGCGCGCGATGCTATTCTGGCCGGCAAAGATGAGATCCTGGCGCTGGCGAATGCCCAGAGCCTCAGCCTGATACGGCTGGGGGGGGGCGCGCGCGATGTCGAGGTCAACTTCTTCGAGAGCAGTCCGATGGGACCAATGCTCGTGGTTCACCTGATCGTTGATTGCCGGGATGCCATGGGCGCGAATGCCATCAACAGCATGTGCGAGGCAACTGCGCCGCTGCTGGAGCAGATCAGCGGCGGGCGGGCGTACCTGCGCATCCTCTCAAACTTGAGTGACCGCCGCCGAGCACGCGCACGCGCGGTGGTGCCGCCGACCGCCCTCACCCGCAACGGGATCAGCGGTGAAGAGGTGGCCGAGGGGATCATGTGGGCCTATGCGTTTGCCGCAGTTGATCCTTATCGCGCGACAACCCATAACAAAGGGATTATGAACGGAATTGACCCGGTGCTGGTGGCAACCGGGCAGGATTGGCGCGCAATCGAAGCCGGTGCGCATGCCTATGCTGCGCGCAACGGGCAATATACTTCGATGAGCGTGTGGGAACGCGATGCTGACGGCAATCTCGTCGGCACGCTGGAGTTGCCTCTGGCGGTGGGGATTGTGGGCGGCGCAACCAAAGTTCACCCGTCGGCACAGGCGGCGCTGAAGCTGCTGAATGTGCAGAGCGCCAATGAACTGGCCGAGATCTGTGTGTGTGCCGGCCTGGCGAGTAATCTGGCGGCAATGCGCGCGCTGGCAACCGAAGGTATCCAGCGGGGACATATGGGCCTGCATGCGCGCCAGATTGCGCTGGCGGCCGGGGCCGGCGGTTCCCTGGTGGATACGATTGCGCGGCGCATGATCGAGGAGCGCAACATCAAACCGGCGCGGGCTGAGATGCTGCTGGCCGAACTGCACGGTGCAGTCAGCGAGCAAATCGAGTCGGTTTAAGCCCGGAGAGTTCTGCCATGTTCACAAAGACGGGGTGACACAGCGCATTTCCGCCCTGCTGCACTCCGTCTTTGTCTTATCTGTAACATCCCAGACAAGGAGCTTATACATATGATGCAGCCACAACGTCCTGTAGGGCTGGTTGGGTATGGAACGTATGTCCCCCGCTATCGGATTGCGGGCAAAGAGATTGCGCGTATCTGGACCGATGGTGAGGGGGGCGTGCCCGTCACATCAAAGAGTGTGCCCGGCCCGGATGAGGACACGATCACAATGTCGATTGAGGCGGCGCGGAATGCGCTTGCACGGGCGCAAGTGCCGGCCGAGCAGATCAGTGCGGTGTGGGTGGGCAGCGAGAGTCACCCCTACAGTGTGAAACCCAGCGGTACGGTTGTTTCCGAGGCGCTGGGCACATCGCCCTGGATCAGCGCGGCAGACTGGGAGTTTGCCTGCAAAGCAGGGAGCGAGGCACTGACCGCCGGTATGGGGATGGTCGGCAGCGGTATGGCCGAGTATATTATGGCAATCGGTGCCGATACTGCCCAGGGTCGTCCCGGCGATGCGCTGGAGTATACTGCTTCGGCGGGGGCGGCGGCGCTGCTGCTGGGCCCGGCAGAGCAGGCGGTCGCGACGATTGAGGCAACGCTCTCATATGTCACCGATACACCCGACTTTTTCCGCCGGGCCGATCGACCCTACCCGGTGCATGGGCATCGCTTCACGGGTGAGCCGGCCTATTTCCACCATATCCGCACGGCGGCGACCCGCCTGCTGACTGAGTTGGGGCGCACACCGCAGGACTACACCTATGCGATCTTTCACCAACCCAATGCCAAGTTCCCGCAGTCGGTCGCCAAACAGTTGGGCTTTAGCCAGGAACAGATTGCGCCGGGTCTGCTTTCGCCGGAGATTGGGAATACCTACTCGGCGATTGCGCTCGCCGGTTTGTGTGCCACACTTGATGTTGCCAAACCGGGTGATACCATTTTTATGACCACCTACGGCAGTAGTGCCGGGAGTGACGCCTACTCGCTGGTTGTCACCGAGGCATTGCTTGAGCGCCGCGAGCGCGCCCCGCTGACCACCGCGTATCTAGCGCGGCAGGAGTTTATCGACTACGCGATGTATGTGAAGTGGCGCAACGAACTGGTGGTCGGCTAACGCAGCAGGTCTGGCAAACATCCTGAATGCAGAAACGTCAACATGAGGAAGCATATGAAGAACGTTTATATTGTTGGTACGGGCGCAACGCCGGTTGCCGAGCACTACACCCGTACGCTGACTGATCTGGCGCTGGAAGCGTTGCGTGCCGCGGTTGCGGAAGTAACCCCGGTTGTTGCTCCCGGCAATATCGGCGCACTCTACGTAGGGAATGCGCTGGGGGATATTGTGGCGGGGCAGGCGCACCTGGGCGCGTTCCTGGCATCGGCGGCCGGACTGTCCGGCATCGAGGCGGTGCGGGTCGAGGCGGCCGGCGCAAGCGGTGGCGCGGCCCTGCGTCAGGCAGCCCTAGCGGTTGCGAGCGGCGCGCATGATCTGGTCGCGGTGATTGGGGTCGAGAAGGTCACAGATAAGCTCGATGCCACGGTGGAAACCGGACTGGCGCTGGCGACCGACTCGGACTTTGAGGCCGAGCAAGGGGTCACACTCACGTCGCAGTGGGCCATGCTGATGCGCCGCTACATGCACACCTATGGTTATCCGGCGGAAGCCTTCGCGCCATTCCCGGTTAATGCGCATACCAATGCGGCCGCTAATCGGGGGGCGATGTACCGCTTCAGCATTAACCCGGACAAATACAAGAAGGCCGGGCAGGTTGCATCGCCTTTGAATATGCTCGACTGCTCCTCCCTGGCCGATGGCGCAGCCGTGGTGCTGCTGGCCTCCGAGAGCGTTGCGCGTGAGCTGAAAAGCCGCTCCGTGCGGCTCGCCGGCAGTGCGCTGGCAACCGACCGGCTAGCGCTGCATGACCGACGCGATCCGCTCTGGCTGGATGCGGCGCAACAGAGCGCGGCGAGTGCGCTCAAGCAGGCCGGAGTTGCGCCGGATGATGTCGATGTGCTGGAGTTGACCGATCCACATGGTATTACGGCAGCGCTGGCCCTGGAGTCCTGCGGGTTTGTGGAGCGCGGCAGCGCCCCCCGGCATGCCGCCGATGGTGGCATTGCCCCGGGTGGCACAACACCACTGGCGACGGCCGGTGGCTACAAGGCGCGGGGCGATGTCGGCGGTGCCGGCGGAATATACCAGGTTGTCGAACTTATCCGGCAACTCCGGGGCGAAGCAGGCGCGGCCCAGGTTGCCGATGCGCGCGTGGCGTTTGCGCAGTGCCTCGGCGGGGTCGGAGCAACGGCGGTGACGCATATCCTGGTCAATGATGCGTAGCCGGGTTCTGGTTCAACCATACAAACATGACATGTGAGGAGCATAGATATGGATCTTGCAAAACATTGGCGACAGAAGGGTGCGCGTTACCGGCTGGAAGGGCAGCGCCATCGCACAACGGGTGAGGTGCGCTTTCCGGCACGTCCGGCGGCGCTGGGGGATGACCCGGCCACATGGGAGCCGTGTACACTGAGCGGCAAGGGGGAGATCTACAGTTTCTCCGTTTTACGGCAAGCGCCCGAGGGATTTGATCAGGCCACGCCCTACCCGGTTGCGCTGGTCAAACTGGCGGAAGGCCCGCTGGTCACGGCGCAACTGACTGACTGCGCCGAGGCAGATCTGGCAATCGGCCGGCCGGTTGAAATGGTCACGCGTCGGTTGAAAGACACCGGCGAGGATGGGTTGCTGGTGTACGGCTACAAATTCCGTCCGGT
>CAKZQX010000644.1 GCA_937141995.1 uncultured Chloroflexaceae bacterium
TTTGAGCCTGATAATGGCCGGATTCGCCTGCGGCAGCATGGTGCTTTTTTTCTTCTTTTACAAAAATTTGCACTTTGTGCAAATTTTCCTGAAAAAGATCATAAAGCATACCTTGGTCTGATTCCTGATAGCCTCCATCACTTCTACGTTCGCTGCAAGAAACTGCCGCCCATCCACTTGAGGTGGTTCACGCCAATCTGCCAGAGCTGGCCGAGCGTCTCCGGGTTGCCGGCACCCTTCATGAAGGTCATCATCGGGCCGGGGCGCAGGCTCCACTCGCGCGCGGCACGCCGGGCCCAGTACTCCAGATCCTTAGAACTCAGGTGGGGGTAGTTGAGTACGGTATGGTTGTACATATCGTAGTCTTCCCACTGCTCCATGTTGATCCAACCATTTTGTACGGCCTCGTAGTAGAATGGCGTGCCCGGATACGGCGTGGCGATGTGAAACAGCGCGATGTCCACCGGGATATTCTTCGACAGCGCAATCGTCTGCTGAATAGTATCGACGGTTTCACCCGGCAGCCCGATAATGAAGTACCCCCAGTTTTTGATGCCGACCCGGTGACTGGCGGCAATGGTTTGCCGGATGCGCTCCGGGTTGGTGCCCTTACGCGCACGCTTCAGCACCGCCTCGCTGCCGCTTTCCAGACCCCAGGCGATCAGGAAGCAGCCCGCCTTCTTCATCAATGCCAGTTCTTCTTCGTCCACAAAGTCAACACGGCTATTACAGCTCCAGCGGAGTTTAATACCGTCTTTGATAATCGCGTTGCAGAGATCGTAAACAAACTCTTTCTTTACTGTAAACAGATCGGCTTCAAAGTGGATATGATGCATGCCCATTTCCTTGAGCATATACATCTCCTGGAGCACATGCTCGGGGCTACGGTGCCGTACGCTGGCCTGATAAGTGACATGCTTGATGCAGTAGCGACAGCCCGCCGGGCAACCACGGCTGGTCAGCACAAACGTGTAGGGACCGCCGACAATCGGAACTTTATACTTCTGCCAGGGCAACTTGTGATGCAGCGGTAGCGGCAGGCTATCCAGATCCTCAATGAATGGCCGATCCGGGTTGATCTGAACTTCGCCATGCTCATTGCGGAAGGCAATCCCCTGTGTTTCGCGCAGGGCACGCGCAACCAGTTGCGGATTTACACCCATAAAGCGCCCACGCGTCGTGAGATACGAGGCATCGGGGAAGGGCAGCTTACGCCAGGGGGCCGTCAGCGAGGTATTCCCGACGGGAACGGTATCATCGGCATGCTCAATTTGCACCTGGCGATCAATGGTCTGAGCCACATCCAGGATGCTCATCTCCGGCTCGCCCCGGATGACAATGTCGAGCGTCGGATAGGACTCGAGCGTCTCGCGGCTCATTGGCGTGACATGCGTACCGATTGCCATTGTCACCGTGCCCACCGCTTTGGCCACAAACGTTGACCGCATATCATTGGTCAGTGTGGGTGCGGTGGCATGAATAATCATATAGCGCGGCTTGTGGTTCCACATGTACTTTTCAAAGTCGGGCCAGGTCATCCCCAGACCGATGGCATCCACGACATCGACGTTGAAGCCCGCTTTCTGCATCACCGCGCCGATTTGTGCCAGTGCCGTTTGCGGCCAGATGATACCGTCGCGGGTGCGCCGCCCGACACGCGCAATATCGCGCAGGAACAGATCACCATCGGGCGAGGGAGGATTCAGCACCAGAACATCAAGCCGCTCACTCTTCTCACGCGGCATATCAACAAAGGAAATTTCGCCCGAGCGCTCACTGGCTTTAGCCGGCGCAATCAGCTTGATTCCGGTCTTTTTATCGCCTGGAGCGGTCTGTTTTTCAGTCTTTGGTCTAGCTTGCGTTACAGCCTTTTCGGACTCTGCGGGAAGCTGGTTATCAGACATCAGGGGCTCCTTCTACACTTTATGGTTCGCTATGTCACGCTACCGTGCTTTTGCTGTGCAAGCGATCGACAAATCCTGTGCCTACGATTTACGATAGCATTTCATTATGAAAGTCTACTGAAACTGTTCGGTACCATTGATGAACATTTCTCCATCCTGTGTTCATCAGGGCAGATTGTGCCTGAACCGGCTAATTCTCTGCTGACAGGTGTCAGGCGATCCCGCGTTTGGCGGGAGATATCGCCTCCGGCAGGGCGGAAGATGCCAGCTTCTTTGCTGTCGCAGGCGAAACCCGTTTCCGGGAGGTACGCGGACGGAACAGTCCGTACCGCGTACCTCCTGTTAATGACAGGACGTACGCGGTGGGTCCACAAACTGGACATGTGCCCAGGTGGAAGCCCGATTCGCCTGCGGCAGCATGGTACATTTTGAACTTTTTTCACAAAAAATTTGCACTGTGTGCAAATTTTTTGTGAAAAAAGTATGGTTTCTTCCGTCCTGCCGGAGGCGGAATCTCCTGTTGGATCAACGACCGCGTACCTCCGATTATTAACGGAACGAATAGTTCTACGCGGTCACATAGGATGGCTGCTCATCGAGTTTGCCGGGAGTCGGAGCAACCGACGCAATGCCGTTTAAATCCTCGGCCGTCTTGCCGTCACGGACACTCAACTCGGCCAGCACGCGCGCCAGACCCCAGGCACTAACCAGTTGGACGCCGGTCAGCACCAGCAGCGCACTCACCACCGGGGCAAACCAGGAAGCCTGCATCACTGCCGGATTGGTCAGGTCAAAGGCGGCCGCTACAATGTAGGTGCCCACACCCAGCACCATGGACAGGAAACCCAGCCACCAGTAGTGGCGCTCGATCTTGCGCCCGTTGCCGCGCCGTCCCAGCAAGCCCTGGCGAATAGGGCGCTTGTGGAAGAGTTTGACGATGTAACTGAATGAGGTGCCGGTTGTGTAGAGCGTCACCCCGCCGACTGCCAGCACCAGCGCGCCAAAGAAGAGCGGGAACGGCCAGGGTGTCGCCGGCTGGTGTGTTACCAGCAGGACGCTGACGAGCAGCACCGCCAGCAGTAGCAGTGTTGCGCCGAACCCACCAAAAATACGTACCGGGTTGTAGGTCAATGCCGTCCAGACAATACTTTTGAAGAAGCGTAACCCATCCTTTATCACACTCAGCTTGCTACGCCCGGAGCGTTCTTTATAGGGGATTGGCACTTCAACCATGTTCAACTCTTCGTGCAGCGCCCGGGTGCTCATTGCCGGCGTAAAGTCCAGCGTGTCGGGAAGCGGATAGATCACCGGCAGAATCTCGCGGCGCAGCACACGCTGACCACTGGCGCTGTCACTGATACGCACACCGCTGACCAGCGAGAGCAGATTGGCAAAGATAAAGTTCCCGACACGACGTACCAGCGGCATCTCGCTCTGGCTGCCCGACATGCGGCTGCCGATCACCAGATCCGCCCCATCAAGCGCAACACTGCAGAGCTGCGGGAAATATTCGGGTGGATAGGTGCTGTCGGCATCCAGGAAGGCCAGCAGTTCGCCGCGTGCCGTCCGAAAGCCCGTCTTGAGCGCACCACCATAGCCTTTGTTCTGCTGCGTAATCAGGGTGACCTCCGGAACATACCGGCGCACAATCTCCGCCGTGCGATCTTTCGATCCATCATCGACAACGATGCATTCGAGACCCGCGACGCCAATTTCAGCCAGAGCAGGCCGGATTGCCAACACCCGTTCGACAATAGCAGCGATACCATCTTCCTCATTGTAGGCTGGTATAACGACTGAGAGAGTTGTCATAACTGGCTCCTCCATATTGGGCGAAACAGGCAGTACAGGTTGGCAGCGCTTTCGCCTCTTTTTAATTAATAGACTACAAGTCGTTCTTTGTCGTGGATTTCGAGTGGTTCGGCCTGGAGATTTCGTACGACACGGGCCGGGTTGCCGACAGCCACAGCGTAATCCGGTACATCTTTCGATACGACGGCTCCGGCACCGATGACCACGTTCCGTCCAATCGTGACCCCATCGAGAATAATCGCGCCACTACCGATCCAGGAACCGCTGCCGATGCTGATGCCCTGCGCCGTGATACCCTGCCGGCTGATCGGCCGGGACGTATCGTGAAAGACGTGGTTAACGGCCAGAATTTGCACAAGCGTTCCCAGGTAGACATCATCACCGATAGTGATCCCACCCTGTCCCCGCAGGATGCAACTCTCGCCAATAAGTGAGCGCGCACCGATACTGATTCCGGCATGGGGCAGATTGCGAAAGTTGTAGACATGCAGGATGGCATTTTTCATAACCAGGCTCTCGGGGCCAATCTGAATGCCGCCGGGACAGGCGTGCAGGTACACCCCGTGATCCAGATATGTGCCGCGACCAAGGCGCACATTCCCGGCAAACCGGAGGCGCACCCCATCTTCGATGGCCGCGCTCCCTTCCATCTGAACCAGTTTCCGGTAGACTAGCGTGCGCAGTGCAATGCCGACAATACTGGGTACCCACCCACAGAGCGCCTGCAGGGTCTGTTCATAGATGTAACGGGGAAGCGAGGTTGCCTGTCGTGAAATGTAGAGATTAAGTTGTTTGAACATAGTGGTATAGCCGCACAATAACGGTATCAGATGACAACGAGTTTGATCCGTAGAGCGCAACAGATGAAGATTGATTCACATCAGTACAACATTTTGAAATATTCTGAAATATGCTTCACGATTTTGTCATCCGGCGGCTCCGCGTGGTTAGACCGTAGCCAGAGCACCGGCACAGTTGCGCGGAGTACCTGCCGGACGCTACTCCTCGGCGTTATGCCGATGTGAGGGCATGTTTTGCTGCATTGCTGCCACCCCGTTCTGCTCCCCAGATTGAGCATTGGTGGCTGTTCG
>CAKZQX010000645.1 GCA_937141995.1 uncultured Chloroflexaceae bacterium
TCTTATTTGAACGGTATTGCCCCATGACCAACCCGTTTCAGACAGTCTCTGAGAAGCTACGCAGTCAGGGTATTTATGCCGGTATGTCGGTGACGGAGGCTGCGTGGATACCGCTGTACCTGCATGATACCCGCATAATGATCGGTCTGCTGTTGTCGGACCCGGCTTCCCGGAGCATCGGGTTCGCCCTGTCCGGGGCGCTCCATCGTTGCGCATGGGAGTCGCCGGCATCCTGTCAGGGAGAACGTAAGGTGCCACTACGCGTAGCATGCGTGCATCTGCGCATGCCTGAACTGAGAACGTTTTGTAATCTTGTGGGATTGCCATGATTGAACGTTCTAGTCTAGCATAGATCACAAGCGTGTGAACATGCCCGCCGCGCTCATGTTCGCCGAATGATGATCGCAACAGGCAATGCAGGACGACGTCAACGTCAGTGATAATGCCCGGCGTGCTGACGGGAGTGAGCCTCGGGACGGGAGCGTGGAACCGCCTGACGGCGGCACAACGCGCACGGTTCGGGACGTTGCCGGAACCCTACAGGTAATGCAGGTGTTGCATGACCATGCTATACTGAAACTATAATTACATGCGGATCTCCTCACCGCAGTGTGCTACCAGGCTTACCGGGAGGTCAATGTTATGAAACGCTATCGTATCCTTGTGGTTGATGATGAGCAGGATGTACAATTTCTGCTGCGTCTCTTCTTTGAGCGGCAGGGCTTTATGGTTTATGATGCGCGGAATGGGCAGGAAGCAATTGAGGTTGCCCAGCGCCGCCGGCCCGACCTGATCCTGATGGATATCCAGATGCCGCGCAAAACCGGCATCGAGGCTGTTCAGGAGTTACGGGCTGACCCACGCTTTGCTCACACGCCGATCCTGGCGATTACGGCCCACGCACGGAATTATCTTCCCCCTGATATTATTCGCGCCGGCTTCGATCATGTGATCATTAAACCCTTCGACTTTGAAGAGATCCAGAGTCGGGTAGACGAATCCCTACGTTATCACTCGAAACAACTGTAGTCCTACAACGAGACGGGTTACGCTGAACCCTCCACTCATTCGAGGGTCACATCCGTGAGGAATCTCATTTCCGGCCGGAACGGAATTCTTCTCTCCGAATCAGTGTAACCCTGCCACATTTGCATGCATTCCCTTCCAGATCATACAAAAGAATGCATAGAAATGCCGTGAAACAGGATTATGCTTTGTCCCGTCGATCTGTTCAAATCGTCAGACGGGTAACAGGTAGGTGTCACATGAGATTCAGGCACACTGATTACGATGAACCTGTTCCAAATGGTGCGGAGGGCTGCGTTTGTATTGTGGTGCCGTACGCGCAATCGGCCGCCGCTCCTTTGGCATAGTGTCTGCAGTAGAGCACGTAGGAACTGGAATAGGACAGGTAGTAATCGGTTAAACCGGTGGGGGCCATGCCGTTGCTTTCCAGGTAGCGGCATCTGCGCCCCGCTAACACTGTGGAAGAGAAAGGAACATTTTTATGCGTCAGCAGCATGAGATTTTTGAGCATATCTGGTCAGGGGTTGTCAGTGAGTATCCTGTGTACATCAGTGATCTGCAAGCTGAACATAGCTTTGCTACCGACTATTTTGAAGAAACCGGTTCTTACCCCATTGCCGGTAGGGAACAGGGTGAGGTCTGGTTTGATGAGCTCAGTGTATAGCGCCTCTGGACAGACGATTATTGAGGAACCGGATGCGAATGCAGCGGACGAAGCAATGCCATCCGGTTCCCCATCGTCAATTCCCCTTGTCCGACCCTTCATATTAATAAACTTTCACTTGACATCCCCGGTATCTATTTCGCTATAATAGGTATGCATCGTAGCCGGCGTTTTACCCCTTATCCCATTCTCGCTTCACAAACAGGATACAACCAGGTCGTTTCAAGTGTTGCCATGTATGCCGTATCAACCGGAGTGCCGGTCTCTTTCCGGTACCTGGGTATGGGTGCGCGCAAACGGCTAACCGGTCGGTTTGAATTGGTTTTGTTGCGTATGCTGATACAAAGTTACACGGTGGGTATTCAAATCAGGCATGAAATCAGGTGCAAGGCTGGTTTCGCCTCCGGCAGGGTGAAAGAGATCATTCTTATTTCACGAAATGTTGCGGCGAAGACTGTTTTCTGCCCCGGCACCTGACCGGAATAGGTTGCACCGCGTAAGTTGTGTAAAGTGCTTAGAGATTGGCTGAAACGGGTGTGTCATGGGGCTATGGCCCCGGCGCGGGCGTCCCGGCGTCAGCCGGTTCCGGCCTCACACCGGCCGAAGCCGGGACGCCGGGGGCGCTGTCCGGTGTTATCCGGGCACCTAATTATGCGCCGTGTGACCGGCGCGAACCACCGTTTCAGGCAGTCTCTTACAACGTGAGGAGGAACAGACGCATGTCATATGGTTATAGCTACTCGCTTCGGCGGCAGGTGCAAGCAGAGCCGCAACGTCCTCTAGGTGTGGCAATTATTGCAATGCTGGGTATTCTAAGTGGGTTAACCTATACCATTCTGGTGTTGTTCACCGCGTATCTGCGCATGAGTGCGGCATTTTCGTTGACCAGCCTGGCCGGCTATCTTATCGCCGGATTTGGCGTGTCGCTGTTTACGATCTGGTTTTACTGGTCGTTATGGGATCTGCTGGGGTGGGCATGGGGTTTCCATATTTTGCTGAATGCCGTGAGTGTTGTGGCTGGTGTGCTAGGTATTGCCTATGCCGAACCAGTGGCAGCATTCCTGGCAGGCGTTGTTCCCGGCGATATGGCTGTGACTACCCTTCAGTTTGGCCTGGTCAGTACGGCGATTATTAGTATGGCATTTAACCTCTGTATTGCGATTTACCTGGTCAGTGTGCGCAAAGCGTTTGGCATTGGGGTGCGCCGCCGCCCGGCCTGGGAACGGCCGCCCTCACACGCCCGGCCATCCAGTCATTCCGGTGTGCCGCGTAGGAACTGACCCATCGGCACATGTACCCATTTGCAGGCTACGGCAGCAGTTTGCCGGGGTTGAGTCGCCCTTGCGGGTCAAATGTGGCCTTCAACTGCTGCTGAAACTCCAGCAGTTCCGCTCCCAATGCGGCCTGCAAAAATGGTCGCTTGAGCGTGCCGATACCATGTTCGCCGGAGAGCGTGCCGCCCAGTTCTAATGCCAGCGCGAAGATCTCCTCGGCGGCCTGCCAGGTGCGTGTCACCTGTTCCGGGTCGCGGGCATCGAAGAGGATATTCGGGTGCAGATTACCGTCACCCGCGTGCCCAAAGACGGCAATGGGCACATCATAGCCGGCGGCAATGTGCTTGACTCGGCGGACGGCATTGGCAATCTGGGGCAGCGGCACGCAGATATCTTCGCCCAGGCGGTTGGGTCGCAGCCGGTTGAGCGCCGGGGAGATGGCCCGGCGGGCCTGCCAGAGCGCCGCTTCGTCGGCGGCCGTCTGAGCTACCTGCACCGTACGCGCGCCGCCGCGCCGCGCCAGTTCCGCCAGTGCCGCGGCTTCGTCGGCGACGGCTTCCGGCGCGCCATCGGAGAGCAGCAGCAAGAGCGCCCCGGCATCGCGCGGCAATCCCAACTGTACATAGTCTTCAACCACGGCAATCGTGGTGTCATCCATCAGTTCCAGGCCGGCGGGCAGTACCCCCGATGCCATAATCGTCTCGACCGTGGCACATGCCGCGTCAAGCTCGTCAAAAATTGCCATGGATGTACGGCGCGCCGCCGGTTGGGGAATCAGCCGGAGCGTCACCTCGGTAATAATCGCCAGTGTCCCTTCCGAGCCAATCAGCAGTTGCAGCAACCCGGCATCCGGTGACTGGGCTGTGCTACCGTCCCCCACCCGTAGAATGCGTCCATCGGCCCGCACCGCCGTCAACCCCACGACATAATCAGCGGTGACACCATACTTGAGACAACGTGGTCCGCCCGCATTGCAGGCAATATTCCCGCCAATGGTCGAAACCCCCTGGCTGGAAGGATCGGGCGGATAGAACAGGCCGTGCGCTTCGGCGGCACGCTGGATATCGGCGGTGATCGCGCCCGCCTCAGCATGGATAACCATCTGGGCCGCATCCGCCTGCTGGCGCTCCATCCGCGTTAGCGCCAGCACAATCGCTCCCGGCGATGGGGTTGCCCCCCCTGCCAGGCCACTGCCCGCGCCGCGCGTCACCACCGGCACGCCTGCACGGTGCGCCAGCCCCACCACCGCGCTGACCTCGGCGGTAGATGCCGGAAGCACTACGGCCAGCGGCGACCCGGATGCCTGCGCGATAGAGGCATCCTGCGCGTAGGTTCCGGTGTCTTCCGGTCGGGTCAGCAGATAGTTCGCGCCGACGATCTCCCGCAACCCGGAGCGCAGCGTTTGCCCGGTGGCGGGTGGCGTATGAACCATGCGAGTTGTCTCGTTGCGGATTGTCGGTTGCCAGTCGCCAATGCCCCGCTGCCGCGCCGCATGTTGCCAGAACTGCCGCATCAGATCGCCCATGCCACGCTCGGTGCAGAGCGTTCCTCCCAGTTGTCGGGCCAGGTGGTAAACCAGCGCGGCCGCCTGGGTCACTTCGCCCATACACTCCCCCGGAAATGTCAGATGTAACGTGCCGGTGCCCAGATCGCCCCACAACGGTAGCTCCAGCCCGTAGCGGCGCAGAATCACGCCCGCCTGTTGCGCAAACTCCGGCAGCGCAGCTCGAGGCAGCGATAGATCCAGGCGGCTTGCGATAGCGTCACACTCGGCGGTGGCGCGGTGTTCCCAGGGGTGCCAGGCGGTTTCGGGTTGGGTTACGGCTGCACCGACTGCTGTGGC
>CAKZQX010000646.1 GCA_937141995.1 uncultured Chloroflexaceae bacterium
GCTCTTTTTGGTGGGAATGGTCGTATTGCGCTCAATCAGCGGGGTCATCACCCCGCCCAGCGTCTCGATCCCCAGCGTGAGCGGCGTTACATCCAGCAGCAGCACATCCTTCACATCGCCACCCAGCACACCCGCCTGGATCGCCGCGCCAATCGCCACAACCTCGTCGGGATTGACCGTCTTGTTGGGCTCCTTACTGAAGAACTTACGCACGGCCTCCTGTACCGCCGGCATGCGCGTCTGCCCACCCACCAGAATAACTTCATCAATCTGGTTAGGCTTCAGGCCGGCATCGTTTAGCGCCTGCCGGACGGGGGCCATGCTGCGCTCTATCAGATCAGCAGTCAGTTGCTCCAGTTTGGCCCGGCTGAGTGTGTAGTTCATATGCTTGGGGCCGCCGGCATCCGCCGTGATAAAGGGCAGGTTGACCTCGGTCTGTAACACGGTGCTCAACTCCATCTTGGCTTTCTCGGCGGCCTCTTTCAACCGCTGGAGCGCCATGCGATCCGTGCGCAGGTCAATGCCCTCTTGCTTACGGAACTCATCGGTCAGCCACTCGATAATCCGCTGGTCAAAGTCATCGCCGCCCAGATGCGTATCGCCACTGGTCGCCTTGACCTCAACCACGCCTTCGCTCAGATCGAGAACCGAGATATCGAAGGTGCCACCACCCAGATCATAGACCACAACAACCTTATCTTCTTTTTTATCCAGACCGTAGGCCAGCGCACTGGCCGTCGGCTCATTGACGATGCGCAGCACCTCCAACCCGGCAATGCGCCCGGCATCTTTCGTGGCCTGCCGCTGGCTGTCGTTAAAATAGGCTGGAACGGTAATCACGGCCTGCAACACCGTTTCGCCCAGGTAGGCTTCAGCATCGGCCTTGAGCTTCTGGAGCACCATCGCCGAGACTTCCGGGGCGGCATATTCGCGCCCGCCCATCATGACCCGTATATCGCCATTGGGCGCGGACACCAGTTTGTAGGGTATCAACTCTTTATCCCGTTGAACCGTCCCCTCGCTAAATTTGCGCCCGATGAACCGCTTCACCGAGAAGATCGTATTCTCGGGATTAGTCACTGCCTGGCGGCGCGCAACCTGTCCCACGGTTCGTTCACCAGATTTATTGACAGCGACGACCGACGGTGTCAGTCGCGCACCTTCAGCATTTGGTACCACCACCGGCTCACCACCCTCCATCACCGCGATGACTGAGTTGGTAGTACCAAGATCAATGCCGATTACTTTTGGCATGAAAAAACTCCTCTAATGTATGCAAGTTACGTGCAATCCGGCGACATCGAAATCTTGGGCGGCAGCGACGCCAGACGCGCCGCCGCCGGGAGATGTACCGGTCTTAAAGGCAATACCTTTCACATACGTTCGCGCAAAGCCGCAAAGGGCGCCAAGAACCGTATAAATGTTGCGGCTTTGCGCCTTTGCGCGAGCTAGTCCGGCCGTATTTGAAAGGTATTGGTCTTAAAGGGCACAGGGTACCCGCGCCAGGGTTACTCGCTACCGCAAACAATCTTTAATCTTTAGCCCTTGCCAACCTTTACCATAGTCGGGCGCAGCACCCGATCATGCTGCATATACCCCTTCTGCAGCTCCGCGACTACTATGTTTTCCTGGTTCTCGGCCTCTTCATACATCACCGCATCGTGGAAGTTGGGATCAAACTCCTGGCCCAATGCATTGATTGGTTTGACCCCTTCGCTCTCCAGGACTGTGCGCAACTTCTGCTCAATCAGTTGCATCCCGGCCCACCAGGACGTTTCAGACACTTCCGGCGGTACGTTTTCCATCGCACGCTCGATGTCGTCAACCACGGGCAACAGCTTGGCAATCAACCCGGAACTGGCGCTACGGATCAACTCGGTGCGCTCCAGCTCGGTGCGGCGTTTATAATTCTTAAAGTCAGCCGTGGTACGCAACCACTGATCCTTATATTCATTGGCTTGAGCTTCGGCCTGCGCCAGCCGTTGTTGCGCTTCTGTATCGGTCGTTGCCGCGGGCTCCTCGACCACTTCTTCAACGATTTCGCCCTCGATCGGTTGCTCCGAGGCAGTCGTCGGTTCGGCGGCGTCCGCTGCTTCGGGGGTTGGCTGCTGACCGTTCGGCCCACTTGCTTGCGTTTGTTTCTGTTCCTCGGTCATTGCTCTCCTCAATACTAACTCTTACATAACACAACTTACGCAGGAAGTAATCACAACCGGGCATGTACTTTCTGTGAAAGTCATTTTCGCCTGCGGTAGTTATGGTGGTTTATCTACCGTTGGCCTTGCCGGAGGCGATAGCCCCTTCCAGAGAAGACCCCGCGTAATGTACACGCGTTACGCGGGGCGTGTTCAAACCGGGCGTTTCACCCGATGAACGTCAGATTCGCCTGCGGCAGCATGGTCCATCTTTTTAGCTTTTTCACACACATGTTACACTCTGTGTAACATGTGTGTGAAAAAGCATGCGATCTTCCGCCCTGCCGGCGGCGACATTCCCTTCCGGGTCAGGGACGGTGTAACTCGTGTAATGTATCGAATCAAAATATATCACGCGTTATCAAACGGTCGTTCGTCA
>CAKZQX010000647.1 GCA_937141995.1 uncultured Chloroflexaceae bacterium
GACACGCTACTCTCGAATGCATACACCCTGGAGCACCAGTCGGAACCGGGTGGGCCGGTACAGACAGCGCTGGGGCAACTCCCGCCCCACGAGCGGGTGCCACTGGTGATGCATAGTTGCAACGGCTACACTACCCAGGAGATCGCCGACACGCTGGGATGCTCCAACGGGGCGATCAAGTCGCGGCTCTTCCGGGCACGCGCCCACTTCCGGCAAGTATACCAGCAGAATTGAAGCAGGTGCGCAGCTTATATATCTCTCCGCTCAATCCACTTCGGCAGCAGGGGTGCCTCGTAGGAGGCCAGTTTATCCAGCAGTTCTTCCGGGGTGGCGTCAACCTGCACCAGGCGGCGGTGGGCCGGGCGCAAGAAGCCCTCGGCCACAGCGTGGTCAAACAGGGCCAGCAGCGGTTCATAGAAGCCCGCGACATTGAGCAGGCCACAGGGCTTGCGATGCAGCCCCAGTTGCCCCCAGGTGAGGATTTCGCACAACTCTTCCAGGGTACCCAGGCCACCCGGCAGAGCGATAAAGGCATCCGACAGTTCGGCCATCAACGCCTTGCGCGTATGCATCGAGTCGACAATGCGCAGGTCGGTCAGTTTGGGGTGAGTCACTTCTTTGATCGAGAGATGTTCGGGCATCACACCGATGACCTTGCCGCCCTGCTCCAGGACGCTGTCGGCGATCCGGCCCATCAGGCCGATCTGCGCGCCGCCGTAGACCAGGCCAATGCCGCGCTGCACCAGCGCCATCCCGGTCTGGTGGGCTGCATCAAGATACACCGGCCGGTTGCCTGGCGATGAGCCGCAGAAGACGCAGACGTGCTGCATACCGATTGAGTCCTTTCTAAAGAACCGAGAACAAAGATCAGAGAACAAAGGAACAAACGGGTTCCGGTATGGAAATACGGTCGGTGTACATTGTATTACTCATTCTCCGTTCTCGCCTATAACGACGCGGTTTCGCCCGCGACCCAACGGACCACATAATCCCGGTAGGCTTCCCAGATCGCCGGGAAGCGCGTAACATTCGGAATATGGTTGACTTCCAGCAGATGCCGGCTTCCCGCCTCGGTGACGATATAGTCGTTCGCCATCACTTCCAGCCCGAATGCCTGACGCACCCGGCGGGTGTCTTCCAGCAGTTCGGCATCAATCGGCATAAAATCGGCCTGCGCATCATGGATCGACTTGAGCCAGTCGGAGCCTGCAAGCCGGATCTGCCAGGCCTGTTCGCCAATCAGAACGACACGCACCGCCTGCCCCGCCAGGAACGGTTCGATGATGCCGGCATGTTCGCTCTGCCATGCGCCGGTGAAGCGGGCTTTGTTTTCGCCACAGTGCCAGTTGCCCCATTTGGCGACATATTCGCCCTCGAATGTCACCGGCGTCTCCGGCCCGGCATACCCGCGTGGCGGCGCGCCAAAGCGCGTATGCTCCAGTGCGCGCACCAGGCAAGGAAACTTGAGGCGGCAATCCAGCATACCACGCGCATTGGGCAGGCATGGACCACCCCAGAGCGCCAGGGCAGTGATAAAGTCGAGATCATCCGCAAAGATGCCATGAAAGATTACCTTTGAGACCGGCAACAGTCCGGCGTGGCGGCGGGAGGCGACCAGCAGTTGCCCATCGCGCAGGGCGAGGCGCGGTATGACCTCGTGGGCGATAACGGGGGTTATTCCCAGGTGTTGCTGTATTTCGCTGTATTCGGGTTCGTCCAATCCAATAATGCATACACGTTCGGCCATCGCAGATGCCACCTCCTCGGCCAGGAATGTTTCTAGAAAGAAGGGATAAATAGAGTAGCCGAGAACAAAACAGGCTCCAGGTCTACGCTGTTCTCTGTTGCTCTCTGCTATGTTCTCCAGGTAGATTGTACCACTTCAGCCGGAAAGATGCGCTGCGCCAACCTGATCGGCCTATGCCGCACCCGCGTGCTGCCGCAGCCAGTCGGCCCGCGCTGCAAGCTGCGCGGCCTCGGCATCGGACGCATGTGCGAAGCGGTGTGGAAACCCATCAATATAGATAACATAGAAGCCATTGGCTTCGCGGTAAATCGGATATTCGGGCATTGCCGACACCTGCTGCTCCAGCAAGGTGACACGCTGTTGCTGCTGAATGCGCTCCCAAAGCATCCCGCTTGCTCCTTTCCCTCGGCAGTTCATGCAAAACCTTATCACCCGGTCCCCTTCCAGTATGGCATGCCACGGGTATATCCACATCGGGACGCGGACAGAGTGACGGCTCGGTCTGTGGGGCATTCCCGGTTGGCACCGGCGGAAAGGCGGCTCCGTCCTACGACCGATTGACGTAGTGACAGGAGTTACGCAGTTGATATGCAAACCGGACGTTTCACCCGATGGAAGCCCGCTTCGCCTGCGGCAGCATGGTACGTTTTTTCTTGTTCACAAAAAAATTCACGTTGTGAATTTTTTTGTGAACAAGATCGGGTTTCTTCCACCCAGCCGGCGGCGCTATCCTCCGCCACATGGGGGATCACCTGATCCACGTCGGCACTGGTCGTTTCGCGGTGTTCGTTCATGTCGCGGCTTTCATGCTCCAACCCCTCACCGCGCAACTCGTGGTAGTGAGAACGGAGAACCAGTGAACAGCGCCTGTCTCCTGTGGCACTGGCGGGTAACGCGGCGCGCAGGGTGATCCACCGGCAAAATAATCCGACACGGTATACCATAGCGCGCTGTTCTGCGGTATAATTTGGCGGGCGTGAAGGGACGGTCAATCACCGTCCCTTCATTGTTCCAGACGTCTGCATGTCCGCAATGTTGCCGGACCTGCGCGTGAGGCGCGCGCAGGGAGTGTGAAAGGAGCGATCCAATGCCTGGAGCCGAGACCCACGACCGAATTGCCCTCTATGCAGCGGGCGCGCTGATTGTGCCGGGCTATCTGACGCTGCGTTATGGCCTGGGCGATGCACCGGAAGCGGCCTACAGCGGCACCATGCTGCTGATCGGCGCGCATCTGTTTGGGTCCTGGCTGCTTTCCCCCGATCTTGACCTTGATAGCAAGATCGATGATCGCTGGGGGCCGTTTCGACCTATCTGGGTGCCCTACATGCGCCTGATTCCCCACCGGCATTTCCTGTCGCACTCGGGCATCTCCGGTATCCTGCGTCTGGTCTACCTCTACCTGGTTATTGTTGGTATTCTGGCAGTGCTGGGGTTTGGCGCATACCTCTTAAATGTTGATGTTGCGTATCATATCACCCTGACCAACTGGTTGTGGGACACGCTGCGCAGCGGCTCACGTCCGGCAATACTCTTGATTGCCGGGGTGGTTATCAGTGACCTGGTGCATGTGATATCCGACCGGATCGATACCCGGCGCAAGCGCATGTTTGGCCGGCGGCGCAAGTCCGGACGACGTTGAGCGTACCAGCAGAGAGGTGCCGGCGATGACGGTCATGCGGGTTATTCATGTTGCGGGACAGCGACTCTGTGTGCAGGCATTACGTACGGATACCGCCGGCCTGCCGGTTATTTTGCTGCACGGTATTGGCGGGTCGGTGCGCTTCTGGCACGATGATCAGGTCGATCTCTTTGCCACGCAGGGGCCATGCTATGCGTTGAGCCTGCCCGGTCACTACCCTGCCGCCTTCCCGTCCGGGTTTCGTCGGTCACAACTCACCGTCGATCTGATCGCGCATGTGCTGGGGGAGGCGATCCACAAGCTGGTGGGCGATCAGCCGGTGACGCTGGTCGGCTTCTCCACGGGTGGTTTTGCGGTGCTGGCCATTGCCGCCACCGCGCCCCAGTGGGTGCAGCGAGTAGTCTGTATTTCCGGGTTTGCCCAGGGCCGCTGGACCGGCGCACTGGGCGTGGGGCAGTGGCTGGCGCGTCAGATGCCCCCGGAGTTGGGGTATCTGCTGTTTGGGTTTTACTACACCCTGGGCGGGATGAGTCGCCTGAGCCGCACCGTGTTTCACCATGCCTGGCGGGTGTATGCCGCCGATGTGCAGGCCGCGTATGCCTACCCGCACTTCCGCACCTACACCGATGTTTCGCATGCGAATTTTGCCCGGCTCGATCTCAAAAGCCTGGTTCACTATTTCGCCGTCATGCCCCACATTGATATTAGCGCTATGCTGCCCTTGATTCAGGCACCCACACTGGTGATTGCAGGCGATCAAGATCCGATTGTGCCACCGGCCCAGGCATACTTGATTAGCGAACATATTCCCAATGCGGAACTGGCGATGATCGCCGGGGGCGGGCATCTGCTGTTTGCCGAGCGACCGGACGAGTACCGACAGGCGCTGGCGGCGTGGCTCAATCGTACCGGGTAAGCGCGCCGGGTTGCGCCGGCATGAGCGGTTTTCAGGGTCAGGCTTTTTGCGGTAGGGACGCGCTTCTGCGCGTCCGCAAACCGTAGCGCATTCTGGTGAATTTCTCTTGGAAATACGTGCGTCTTTCTCCATTCCAGCATAGTGAAAGCACAGGGTAACTTATGCAACGACACATTCTCTTCACCACTGTTGTGATCATCTGGTTGCTGGCGCTGACGGCGTGTGGCACGCCGGACACAGCAACGGACAGCGGCTCCACCCTGTCGGCGGATGCGGCGGCCGAGATTGCGCTGGCGCATGCGCCGGAGGCCAACCTGGTTGAAACACCCCGACTGGTGAGCTACCAGGGCGCGACGGCCTACGAAGTGCTGCTTGATCAGGGGCCACTCTATATTGATGCGCAGAGCGGTACAGTGATCACAATCGGCGCGCCCACGGTTGCGCCAACCGCGCCGCCGGACATAGCGATGACACCGACCATCATGGGTGAGTTATCCACGGCAACGGCGGTACCGCTCACACCAACCCCTGAGGCGACCGCCCCGCCGGAAGTGACCACCCTACCACCTGCACCAGAACCGACCACCCCACCCCCGCCGCGCCCCGATGTCCCGCCGGCCGCAGAGCCGGAGCAACCACCGCCGGTTCCGGGCGATGCCGTCGGGCCAATTTTGCCGGGACAGGCGATCCGGCTTGCCGCGGACGCTGTTGGTGGCGGCACGCTCAAGGAAATGAAGCTGGAACGCGGGGATAGAGATAAACCACCGATGTACATCGTCAAGTTCGACAACGATAGCGAAGTGCGGGTGAATGCGCGGACGGGCGAGATTATTGAGGTCAAAATCCGCGATAAGCCCGGTCAGGCTGGTGCTGATGGCGCGACAATCCCGCCGGAACAGGCGATCCGGCTTGCCGCGGATGCCGTTGGTGGCGGCACGCTCAAGGAAATGAAGCTGGAACGTGGGAATAAAGATAAGCCGTCGCTGTACATCGTCAAGTTTGACAACGATAGCGAAGTGCGGGTGAATGCGCAAACGGGCGAGATTATTGAAGTTAAAATGCGTGATAAACCGACCGAACCTGATCGTGGCCGCGGTGGCGGCGATGACGATGATGATGATGATGATGATGATGATTAAACTGACAGGAGTTACGCGGTCAATTTCAAACCAGGCGTTTACCTGGATGAACAACTCGATTTGCCTGCGGCAGCATGGTACTTTTGTTTCTTTTGCACAAAAATTTTGCACAACGTGCAAAAATTTTGTGCAAAAGGATGGAATCTTCCACCCTGCCGGAGGCGAAATTTCCTTTCAGATTTGTGACCACGTAAGTTGTGTAAACTGACAGAAGTTACGCGGTGCGTATTCAAACCGGGCGGTTAAACTAACACGCGTTACGCGGTGCGTGTTCAAACCGGGCGTTTCACCCGATGGAAGCCCGATTCGCCTGCGGCAGCATGGTACTTTTTGATCTTTTGCACCAAAATGTTGCACTTTGTGCAAATGTTTGGTGCAAAAGCATGGAATCTTCCGCCCTGCCGGAGGCGATATCAACTTCCGGGGGAGGGACCGCGTAACTCCTGTAAACTGATTGCAAACCGGCGGGCACCTGTAACATGCCCGCCCGTTGTGTATTGTGTAGCACGCTTTATTTTCCGCTGATACCAATGTGCCGGCAACCCGGCAATCAACAGGAACGGGCGCAACGAGCGTAGCGGCGGCCCGTTCCCGTTCATCATCTCTGCGTCCTCTGTGTCCTCTGTGGCTATGACAACACATCGGTATGAGTGGTTCGCTCTCCAGCAACTTAGCGGGACCAGTTCGGGCTCTGGTCCTGCGCCGGGTCATTTGAGATATTGCCCGGGTCGCTGCCGTCGGCGTTCATCAGGTAGATCTCCGCATTGCCGTCCCGGTCGCTGGTGAAGGCAATAAACTGCCCATCCGGGGACCAGGTGGGCTGCGTATCCTGCCCCGACGTATCGGTAAGGTTGCGCAGGTTCCCGCCCGGCACGCTGCTCAGGTAGATCTCGGCGTTACCGTCCCGGTCAGAGGTAAACGCAATGGTTTGCCCATCCGGCGACCAGGCCGGTGTACCCTCCATCGCCGGGTCATTTGAGAGGTTGCGCGGGTTGCTGCCATCGGCGTTCATCAGGTAGATCTCCGCATTGCCGTCCCGGTTGGAGGTGAACGCAATGGTTTGCCCATCCGGCGACCAGGCCGGTGTACCCTCCATCGCCGGGT
>CAKZQX010000648.1 GCA_937141995.1 uncultured Chloroflexaceae bacterium
CCTGGTTGATGGCGCACAGAGCGTGCCGCATATGCCGATCAACGTGCAGGATCTCGGTATCGACTTTCTGGCGTTCAGTGGGCACAAAATGTGTGGGCCGACAGGTGCCGGAGTACTCTGGGGACGGCGCAAGTTGCTGGAGTCAATGCCGCCTTTCCTCGGCGGTGGGTCAATGATTAAGCTGGTCGAACTGGCGGGGAGCAGTTATGCCGATGTGCCGGCCCGCTTTGAGGCGGGTACGCCGGCGATTGCCGAGGCAATTACGCTGGGTGAAGCGGTCGATTTTCTGAGCGAAGTCGGTATGGAAGCGATTCACCGCTATGAGGATGAACTGCTGGAGTACATGCTCAACCGGCTGGGCGAGGTTGAAGGTCTGACGATCTATGGGCCGCATACGACCGAAGCACGCGGCGCGGCGGTCTCCTTCGCGCTTGACGGCGTGCATCCACATGATGTTGCCGCAATTCTGGATGGCGAAGGGGTCGCGGTGCGGGCCGGTCATCACTGCACCCAGCCGCTTCATCGCCTGCTGAACGTTCCGGCGACAACCCGCGCCAGCCTCTATCTCTATAACATTCCAGAGGAGATTGATCGCCTGGTCCTTGGTCTGGAAAAAGCAAAGGGGATGTTCTGCTAATGGACGATTTCTATCGTGAGTACATCCTGGAGCACTACAAGTATCCACACAACCATGGAACGCTGGAGTCACCGACGGTTTCGCATGAAGAGCATAACCCGCTCTGTGGGGATGTCATTCAGATGGATCTGTTGATTGAGGATGGGGTGGTGCAGGATGTGCGCTTTTCGGGGCGCGGTTGTGCTATCAGCCAGGCTTCGGCTTCAATCCTGACCGATGAGATTAAGGGCAAGTCGGTTGAGGAGGTCAAGCAGTTTAGCAAAGAGGAACTGCTCGACCTGATCGGCATCCCGCTGGATAAAAACCCGGTGCGCCTCAAGTGTGCGTTGCTCTCGCTCAAGACGCTCAAGGCCGGGTTGTATGGGATAGGACAGATTGATTTTGATGATGAAGAACTCGGTTAGCGCCAACCGGGTAGCAATAGACAGTGTTGTCACCAGAAGTTTTTGCGTACACAAGCACGGTAACGGTAAAACCTGAACATGAGGAGGTACTGAAGTGGTGTCAGAACAGGTTAATCTACAGTTTGACTACTCCAAGTACGGTTTCCGCGAAGAAGAGCGGTATATATACAAGTCCCCCAAGGGGCTGAATGAGCAGATCATCCGGGAGCTTTCCGGGATGAAGGACGAGCCGGAGTGGATGCTCAAGCGCCGCCTGAAGGCGCTGGATGTGTTTAAGAAGAAGCCGGTACCGGTCATAGGCACCTGGGCCAACGCGGAACTGGCGGAGCTGGACTATGACCAGATCCACTACTTTGTGCGCGCAGGTGAGCGCCCGGAACATGACTGGGACGCCGTTCCCGCCGAGATTAAAAACACGTTCGAGAAGCTAGGTATTCCCGAAGCCGAGCGCAAGTTCCTGGCGGGCGTCGGCGCGCAGTACGAGAGCGAAGTTGTCTACCACTCCCTACGCGAAGAGTGGCAGAAGATGGGTGTCATCTTCCTGGACACGGATACCGGCCTGAAGGAGCATCCCGAACTGTTCAAGGAATACTTCGGTACAGTTATCCCCACGGCGGACAACAAGTATGCCGCGCTGAATACGGCAGTCTGGTCGGGTGGTTCGTTTATCTATATTCCGCCCGGGGTCAAGGTGGATATTCCACTACAGGCCTACTTCCGCATCAACGCTGAGAACATGGGCCAGTTTGAGCGTACCTTGATCATTGTGGACGAGGGCGCGGAAGGTCACTATATCGAGGGCTGTACGGCACCGATCTATAGCACCAACTCACTGCACTCAGCCGTGGTTGAGATTATCATCAAGAAGGGCGCGAAGTTCCGCTACACCACCATTCAGAACTGGGCCAACAATATCTACAACCTGGTCACCAAGCGTGCGGTAGCCCACGAAGAAGCCTCGATGGAGTGGGTTGACGGTAACATCGGCAGTAAGCTGACGATGAAGTACCCGTCGGTCTACCTGATGGGGCGCGGCGCGCGTGGTGAGGTGTTAAGCGTGGCCTATGCAGGGAAGGGCCAGCACCAGGATGCCGGGGCGAAGATGGTCCATGTTGCGCCGGATACCACCAGCCGCATTACCAACAAGTCGGTGAGTAAGGATGGCGGGAAGACCACCTATCGCGGGCTGGCGAAGGTTGCACCGGGCGCGTACAACTCCAAGCTCAATGTCAACTGTGACGCGCTGATCCTGGATGAGATCTCGGCCAGCGACACGATCCCCTACATCGAGATCGAGGAGGACCGCACTACCCTGGCGCATGAGGCCACCGTCGGGCGCATCGGTGAGGAGCAACTCTTCTACCTGATGAGCCGCGGTCTGGCCGAAGCCGACGCGCTCTCGATGATTGTGCTGGGCTTTATGGAGCCGTTCACGCGCGAACTGCCGATGGAGTATGCCGTTGAGTTGAACCGGCTGATCCAGCTTGAGATGGAAGGCTCGGTCGGCTAGGGCGGAACCCAACCAGATGTTGCCGGCGGGGGCGTTGCATGCAACGCCCCTCCGTTATGCCCCGATAAGTATGGCCGGATTGTCTGTTTCAGACAGAACAGACTGCTTTGTTGAGTAACGAGGTGAAACGCATGGCTGCTGTACAGGTTGCTACTGTGGCGGAAATCCCCGAAGGAACTGCGAAAACTGTTGAGATAAATGGACACAAGATTGTTGTGTGTCATGCCGAAGGAACCTTCTATGCGCTCGACAATACATGCTCGCACGCTGAGGCATCGCTCGGCGAGGGTGAAGTTGATAGCGACGAGTTGACCATCGAGTGCCCGCGACATGGATCGCAATTTAGCCTGGAAACCGGCAAACCACGCAACCTGCCTGCCTACGAGCCGGTTAGCACCTATACGGTAGCAGTTCGGGATGACGCGGTGTTTGTGGAGTATTCAGGTTAAGAACTTGACTTTATCGGGGGTTGGCAGTACAATGAAGCTACCGTTGGTCAGCCGATAGCGGTCAGCACGCAGGAGCCGAGGATGACGCCTGGCACCTGACCGTTACCGGCTGGCCCGCATCTGTGAAGATAAAGCTAATCTATGCTGCGTTAAGGAGGTAGTTCGTGGCTGAGTATGCCAACCCCGGAGTATTGGTAAATACAGCGTGGGTCGCCGATCATCTGAACGATCCGAATGTACGGCTGGTTGAGAGCAACGAAGATATTCTGTTGTACGATACCGGTCATATTCCCGGTGCCATCAAGATCGACTGGGTCGCCGACCTGAATGATCCGGTGACGCGGGATTACCTGGACCGCGAACGCTTTGAGCAGTTGCTCGGGGCAAAGGGTATCAGCAACGATACCACGGTGGTCTTCTACGGCGATAAGAATAACTGGTGGGCAACGTATGCGTTCTGGGTGTTCAAGTTGTTTGGGCATAAGGATGCGCGGATTTTAAATGGTGGGCGCGCCAAGTGGATCGCCGAGGGCCGCGAGTTGACCAAAACGGTGCCCAACTACCCGGTAGCGACCTACCGTGCGCCGGAGCGGGATGACCGCCGGATTCGCGCCTTCCGCGATCAGGTGATGGAGCATCTCAAGCAGGCGAACCCGACACTGGTTGATGTGCGCAGTCCGCAGGAGTTCAGCGGCGAGAAGCTGCATATGCCGGAGTATCCGCAGGAGGGCACGTTGCGTGGCGGCCATATTCCCGGTGCGCAGAATATTCCCTGGGCGCAGGCGGCCAACGCCGACGGCACCTTCAAGAGCCGCGCGGAACTGGAAGAACTTTACCAGGGCAAGGGCATTACGCCGGATAAGGATGTGATTGCCTACTGCCGCATCGGGGAGCGCAGCAGCCATACCTGGTTTGTGCTGACCTACCTGCTGGGCTATCCGCAGGTGCGCAATTATGATGGTAGCTGGACCGAGTGGGGCAACATGGTCGGTGTGCCGATTGAGAAAACCTACCAGGGTTAAACCTGAGCAGTGAGAACCGGAGAACGATATGGATCGCCAGGACATTATTGACCACCTGCTTGATCACTATGAGACTCCCCGTTATCACGGAACACTTGCCGGCGCTGATGTCGTTATGCCTGGCGGTCATCCGGATTGCGGCGATGTCGTGACAATCTATCTTAAGGTTGACACCACCGGGCAGTTTATTGAAGGACTGGCATTTGAGGGTGAGGGTTGCTCGGTCAGCCAGGCGGCGGCGTCGATCCTGGCCGAGATGTTGCAGGGCGCGCCCCTGACGCGGGTCGATGAGTTAGAGTTTACAGAGATGATTGATACCCTGGGCCGCGACGTGGTCAAGAGCCGGCAGCGCTGCGCAACTCTGGCGCTGGGGACACTCAAGGCAGCCGTGGCCCACTATCGTAAAGCCCAACAGCGGGAACAGGCGCTCACGGACGGGTAGAACCGGATTATGGTTTACCGACGGCAAGGTTAAGTGCATCATCAAACAGCAGGCATGCCCGAACAACACCGCGGAGCGAACCAGTAAACAGAGAAGTAGTACATTAACCAGATCACCCAGGAATAAGAGATTATGACTGCAACATCACTTGCTCCACAAACTGTTGATTACCGTACCCGGGTGCTGGATCTCGTCGGGAACACGCCGCTGGTGCGCCTGGAGCGGGTTGACCCGACCCTGCCGGACGGTGTGCAACTCTATGCCAAAGCCGAGTGGTATAATCCGGGCGGCTCGGTCAAGGACCGCCCGGCATTCTGGATGTTGCGTGATGGTGAGCAGCGCGGGTTGCTGCGTTCCGGTATGCGCATCGCTGATGCCACCAGCGGTAACACCGGCATTGCCTATGCCACGCTGGGCGCGGCCATGGGCTACGAGGTAACGCTAGCGATGCCGGCCAATGCCAGCGCCGAGCGCAAACGCATTCTGCGTGCATTGGGAGCCGATCTGATCCTGACTGATCCGAACGAGGGGATGGATCTTGCTATTCGCACTATCCGCGAACTGGTGGCCGAAGCCCCCGAGCGCTACTTCTACCCGGATCAATACAATAACCCGGCTAACCCGCAGGCCCACTACGAATCGACCGGGCCGGAGATCCGGCAGCAGACCGAGGGTCGCGTAACCCATTTTGTGGCGGCGCTGGGAACAACGGGTACCTTTATGGGCACCTCCCGCTACCTGCGCGAGCAGCAGCCGGCAATCCGGCTGTCGGCGGTGCAACCCGATAGTCCCTTCCACGCGCTGGAAGGCGTCAAGCATCTGCCGACAACCTCGCTGGTGCCCGGCATCTATGATGCCGACGTTGCTGACGAAATTATCGAGGTCAGCAGCGAGCAGGCGTTTGCAATGGCCCGGCGACTGGCGCGGCGCGAAGGGCTGCTCGTGGGCATCTCGGCGGCGGCGAATGTTGCGGCGGCGTTGCAGGTGGCACATAGCCTGGAGGCAGGCG
>CAKZQX010000649.1 GCA_937141995.1 uncultured Chloroflexaceae bacterium
GCACTACGGATCACGGACTACGAATTACGGACTACGGACTACGGATTACAGACTACGGACTACGGATTACGGACTACGGACTACGGACATGTACACACCAATTGTTGCAACCCTGGGCTATGTCCTCTCGCCGGACGGCGGCTCAGTGTTGATGATCCATCGTAATACCCGCCCCGATGACCTGCATTATGGCAAGCACAACGGACTGGGCGGCAAAATCGACACCAACGAGGATGTTGTGAGCGGTATGCGCCGCGAACTGCGCGAGGAAGCCGGCATTGAGGCGCTGGATCTGACGTTACGGGGAACGATCAACTGGACGGGGTTTGGGAAGCATGGCGAGAACTGGCTGGGCTTTATCTTCCTCATCACCCGCTGGAGTGGCACGCCGCTTGATCGGAACCCCGAAGGTACCCTGGAGTGGGTGCCGGTGTCGCAGATCCTGGAGTGCAACCTCTGGCCGGGGGATCGCTACTTCCTGCCGCTGGTGTTTGGCGATGACCTGCGCCAGTTCCACGGGTTTATGCCCTACGCTGCCGGACAACCTACCGACTGGCGCTATACCCTGATCAATTGATACGAGTTACGCGGTCACGAACCCGGAAGGACATTTCGCCTCCGGCAGGGCGGAACTGGACATCCTTTTTCACAAAAATGTGGCTCTGTGAGCCACATTTTTGTGAAAAAGATAAAAAACGTACCATGCTGCCGCAGGCGAATCGGGCTTACGGTTGGTGAAACGCTCAGTTTGATCGTCCACCGCGTAAGTCGTGTCAGTTGATACAAAAACCTCCCGCAGGCATATGTCTGCGGGAGGAAGTATGCTATCGGCTGGATTGGACTGGCGATTTAGCTCTGACTCTCGGCCTGTTCGGACAGTTCCGGCGTGTCCCGGCTGCTCTCCTCCTCCGATGACTCAATCGAAACTGTAGCTGTCATATTCCAGCGAAGCCGGCTGTCCCACTCCTGCGGCTCGATCACCACGGTGTAGGTAATATCACCCTGATTGTTCTTCCCAATCGGCTTGATCTGCGTAACCGTGCCCGGCAATGTCAGGTCAGGGATGGCATCAAAGGTGATTTCAACATCCTGACCCTGCTCAACATTGACAATGCTCAACTCGGTCAGGTCGTCGGTTTCGATCTTCCACTCGGAGAAGTCGCCGATAACCACCGCCGGTTCGGTTGCGCTGGGGATCTCGCCGATCTCCAGGTTCATCTCCGCAATCTCGCCGGCCAGCGGCGTGAACAGGGTCGCCTTCTCACGCTCCAGTTGGGCCTGATCCAGGGCCACCTGACGTTGTAAGACAACCGCTTCGGCCTGCGCAATCTCGGACGCTGTCGGGTCGGCCACCAGTCGGCTGAGGCCGGCCTGCGCATTGTTCACACCCGCCTGCGCCGCCGCGACGCGTCCAGCCCGCTCTTCACCCTGAAGCTTACTCAACTGGGCCTGGGCGCTGGCAATGTCGGCCTCGGCGCGGGCTACATCTGCGCGAGCGCTTTCGATCTCATCCACGTCAAAGCCCTTCAATACATCGTCCAGATTGGACTGCGCCTCACGCACACGGGCTTCAGCATCCTCAATCCCGGTGATTTCCGCGCGCTGAGCCTCTTCGTAATTCAGCTTCGCCTGTTCCAGCGCCTGCTCAGCCGTCTCCACCGCGCGCAGGGCTGCCTCTTCCTGGTCCTTGCGCTCCTGGGGCAACTCATCACCACCCCGCGCCAGTTCATTCTCTAACTCCCGATTGTCCCAGTAAATACGGCTGTAATCTGCCTGCTGGTCACGCAGTTCGTTGGCAGCCTGCTCAATCTGCAACTCGGCATTGACCTTGGCCGCCGACAGCCGGTTACGTGTATCCTGCAACGTGGCACGCGCCTGATCTACCCGGGCGCGGGCACTCTCCACCTGCGTCGTCTCCGGACCGGCCTGGAGCCGCGTGAGCCGCGCGCGCGCCTCATTCAACCGGGCCCGGGCTTCCTGCACCCCCGCCTGCGCCGACTGAATATCCTGCGATGTCACTGAGCCCTGCACCTCGCGCAGTTGACCCTGCGCCTGGGCAATCTGTGCCTCGGCCTCGGCAATTTCCTCGGCGGTGGCCCCCTCCAGCAACTTATCCAGATCGGCCTGGGCCTGCGCCAGCGCCGCCTCCGCCTGCGAAACCCGCAGATCCAGATCGCGTGTGTCAAGCCGGGCCAGCGCCTCACCTTCTGCGACCTGCTCACCCTCCTCGACCATAATCTCCGCCACGCGAACATTGCTAAGTTCAAAGGTCAGGTTGACATCATTAATCGGTAGCACGACGGCATCGGCGACCACGCGATTACCCGCTTCGACCGTATCAATCAATGGAGCGGCGGTTGGGGTTGGTTCAGCCAGTCCCAGCGTCCCGCCGCCACCACCGAACGCCACGTATACACCACCGGCAATCAGGGCGAGCACCACCAGACCGATAATCCACTTGCGCATACACTCTACCTCTTTCACCTCGCGGCTATCTATTTCGTCGGGGTATCGCTGTCGATACCCGCCGCATTATACTCTTGTAACAGGACTTACGCGGTTACTATGCAAACCGGACGTTCCACCCGATGGAACCCTGTTTCGCCTGCGGCAGCGTGGTCCTCTTTTTAGCTTTTCCACAAAAATGTTACACAGTGTGTAACATTTTTGTGGAAAAGCATGGGATCTTCCGCCCTGCCGGAGGCGACATTCCCTTCCGGGTCAGTGACCGCGTAACTCCTATCATGTAACAGGAGGTACGCAGTCGGTTCCAAATCAGGTGTTCATCTGAAGGAACGACCCGATTCGCCTCCGGCGGGGCAGAAGATATCGTTTCTTTTTCAGGAAAATTTGGCTCTCCGAGCCAAATTTTCCTGAAAAAGAAACGGCCCATTTGAACGCCCACCGCGTAACTCCTATCATGTAACCGATATCGTTTGACGATAAACTACGACTGTTGGTTGCTGAATGCTGCGATGCTCCGGAACCGCTCATCCGTTATCCGCCCCATCTCGGTTTTCGTCTCCTCGGACGTGGCTATCAACCGGCTGAAATCTTCACGATCCAGCGTGGCAACCTCAACCTGCGTTTCCGGCGCGGCCCGCACGGTTGCCGTCCGCGCGCCGCTACGCACCAGGCCCATCTCGCCAAAGTATTTTCCCTGGCCCAGCCGGTCCACGATAATTTCCTGCCCATCGGGATGGTGAATCTCAATCTCCACTTCACCGCTGGTAATGATATAAAAACGATCCGCCATCTCACCCTGCGTGATGATCGTCTCACCGGGATGAAACTGGCGTGGCTCAAGCTCACGCGTCACCCAGGCCAACTGATCGACCGTCAAACCGGGGAGTGCCTGCACCACATACTGGTTAATCACTTCGCCATCGGAGACAATAACCGCGCGCGTCGCCCGCTTCGCCAGGTCGTTATCGTGCGTCACCATCAGGATGGTCTTCCCCTGTGCCACCAGTTCCTCGAAGAGTTTGAACACCTGGCCGGCCGTTTTCGAGTCAAGGTTACCTGTCGGCTCGTCCGCTACCAGGACGGGCGGGTCATTCGCCAGTGCCCGCGCAATAGCGACGCGCTGCTGCTGCCCACCGGAAATCGCGGAAGGCAGTTTATGCGCATTCTCCACCATATCTACCTGACCCAGCAGGTACATGGCGCGTTCGCGGCGCTCGCGGGGGGAATACATATTGCAAAAGTCCATCGGCAGCATCACATTCTCGATCACCGAGAGCGTGGGTAGCAGTTGGAAAAACTGGAAAATGATGCCCAGATCCTTCCCCCGCCAGACGGCCATCTGGCCCTCGTTAAGCTTGTGAACCGCCGTATCGCCAACATACACTTCACCGCTGGAAGGGCGGTCAATGCCCGTGATCATGTTGATCAACGTTGACTTCCCGCTCCCGGACTTCCCGATAACTGCAACAAACTCCCCCCGATCGACCCGGAGATCAACGCCTTTGAGCGCAGTAAACGTTCCCGCCGCACTCTGATAGGTCTTCACCACGTTGCGTAGCTCGATCAGATGGGTGTTGCCATGGCGGTAGCCCCCGTTCGTCTGGTCCGTATTACGTTTGAACAGACGATTAAACATAAACCCTCCAGCCATAAAACCACTATATCATTGCGCTATCATTGCCGTATCATCGTTGCTGAATTCAGTATACCCATACGTAGCGGTCATGTCATCACCCGAAGGTATCGCACGGAGTACGTCCTGAGAATGAGAGATTTTGCCTGCCGATGACGCAACCGCGATGCGCCTACAGTACCACCGCTGCTCGCTCTTTCCATTGTACATTACATTTCCCCACACGGTGATTGAAATTCAGGAGTTACGCGGTCGGTTCCAACCCAGGCGTCTGCCGGGGAGCCATGACCCGTTTCGCCTCCGGCAGAGCGAAATATGCCGTTATCGGGAGCAAACGACCTGTCTGAACGCGCACCGCGTACGTCCTGTGAAATTGACATGCCTCACGGCACCGCGACCAGGGTACGTCTCACTGCACTGCCGTTCATGACGCAGATGCCCGGTTCACTGTTTGATTGACAGGAGTTACGCAGTGCGGAGTCTCCTGTCGGATCAACGACCGCGTAACTCGTGTGATTGAGACGATTATGAGCCGCACTACGACATACAACGGTATCCCAACATTTGCATGGAATGCGGCTGATTTACCCGGCTGTAAAATCCAAGCATGGTGGCATACATCTTGCAAGGCGATGACACCAGAAAGGTATCATCGTTCAGGAGGTGTATTCCATGACCATGGTGGGCGTACAAACGGAACAACGGTATCCGAGTGATGTCACGGATGAACAATGGACAGCGATCGAGCCACTGATCCCAGTCAAAACCGGCAGTGGTACCGGCCCGGGCAAACCACGGAGTTTGAATATGCGGCAGGTCGTCAACGCCCTCTGCTATCTGGAGCATACCGGGTGCCAGTGGCGTTATTTGCCCAAGGATTTCCCCAACTACAACAGCGTGCGCTACTACTACGACTCCTGGCGCAAGGATGGCACATGGGAACGCATCCGGGCAACACTCGGATGCCAGGATGCCGAACAGGAAGAACCGGCCCATGAAGCGCCCTTTAGCCTCTCCCAACGCCGGAATGGAAAACCCCACGGAGGAACGGATGGTGCGGCCCATCCCAACCTGATCGAGCCGCGTCCCCATAATCGGCGATACGCTGCGCGCCAGAAGGCGTAGTGACGTTCCCGAGCGAACACGGTAAAAGATGAATACCCCAACTCTTCGCTTGTATGCAGTGCGCGGGTCAGGTTGACCCGCGCACTCTGCTGAATTGGGCAATAACAGAAGTTACGTAGTGCGCGTCTACATGACAGGCGTTACGCGGTTGGTTCCAAACCAGGCATTTGCCTGGACGCATAGCCCGTTTCGCCTCCGGCAGGGCGGAAAACACCAGGTCTTGTTCACGAAAAATTGGCTCGGAGAGCCAATTTTTCGTGAACAAGAGAAAACCGTACCATGCTGCCGCAGCCGAATCAGGCTTCCACCCGGTCAAACGTCCGGGTTGCATGCTCACCGTGTAACGTGGGTCAATAATTGGCATGCTCCGGTATCACATCCGCGCCAATGCGTGTAGAATAGTACCGACAGATACCTGATCTCTCTGCATGCTGTGAAAGGAGCCGTCAATCTATGCTCGACATCAAACTCATCCGCGAGCAACCCGATTTTGTGAAAGCGCAACTGGGCCGGGCCGAGGTTGCTGGTGATGTGATCGACACTATTCTGTCGCTCGATGAGCAGCGCCGCACGCTGCTGCAACAGGTCGAGTCGCTCAAGGCCGAGCGCAACGCGGTCTCGAAGGAGATCGGCAAGATGAAAGACGCGGCCGCCCGCGATACGCGGATTGCCGAGATGCGCGTCGTGGGTGATCGCATTACGGAGTTAGACCGCGAGGTGGCCGAGGTCGAAGAACGCCAGCGCATGTTGATGCTGGAAATTCGCAACCTACCGCATGCCGATGTCCCGGAAGGCGCTGACGAGAGCGCAAACGTCGTTATTGCGCAGGAGGGCGAGCCACATGACCTGGGCTTTCCGGCCCAACCCCACTGGGATCTGGGTGAGGCGCTGGGTATTATTGACTTTGAGCGCGGTGCTAAGCTGTCGGGATCGCGCTTCTATGTGCTGCAAGGGCTGGGGGCAAAGCTGCAGCGCGCGCTGATCCAATGGCTGCTTGATCTGCATGTCGAGCAGGGCTACCGTGAGGTCTACCCGCCCTTCATCGTCAAGGAGCATTGCATGTGGGGGGCCGGACAACTCCCCAAGTTTAGCGATAACCTCTACCGCGATGAAGATGCCGGCTTCTGGCTTGTTCCCACTGCCGAAGTGCCGCTCACCAATCTCTACACGGACGAAATTCTCGACGCGGGGCAACTGCCGATCCATCTCTGTGCCTACACTCCCTGCTTCCGGCGTGAGCAGATGAGCGCGGGGCGCGATGTGCGCGGCATCAAGCGCGGGCACCAGTTCGACAAAGTGGAAATGTATAAGTTTGTGCATCCTGATACCAGCTATGCCGAACTGGAAAAGATGCGCGCAGACGCCGAGGCGACCTGCCGGGCGCTTGGTATTCCCTTCCGCACGAAACTGCTCTGCACGGGGGATATGGGCTTTGCGGCGACCAAAACCTACGACCTGGAACTCTGGGCACCGGGCCAGGAAGAGTGGCTGGAGGTCAGCTCGTGCAGCAATGTCGAGGCATTCCAGGCCCGGCGCGCCAACCTGCGCTTCCGTCCGGCGCCGGGCGAACGTCCCGATCACCTGCATACGCTGAATGGCTCCGGGCTGGGGGTACCACGCACGATGATTGCGATCATGGAGAACTATCAGCAGGCTGATGGCAGTATTGTCATTCCTGAAGTGCTGCGCCCCTACATGGGCGGGCGAGATGTAATCCGGTAACGATATAATCGCAGCAGCAGCGGTCGTGTTGTGACGCATATCACACGTTTGCGTTCCGGGAGCGGAACATGTACCATACCCGATTATACGTGTGAGTTCCTGCCGATACGATACCCTGATACATACAAAGGACACGGCTATGCCTGTAATGATACCGCTCACATCGGCTGAGCATGGTGGACATGCCACATGTGGCTCTTCCACGCATGGCGAGTGTGGCGTTAACTGCGAATGTGGCTGTCCCTACACCGGGATGGAGGAGAAAGGACGCGTCGAACTGATTGCTGAGGTGGAACAGCGCTACCCCGAGGAGTGGCTGGCATTTGTCATACCGCCGGACGAGGACGAATTTGCTCCAGAACGGGGGATGCTGGTGGTACATAGCACCGATGATGCGGAAGTCTGGGAGGCAGTTAACCGTATTACCTACAACCAGATCGTGCATGTCTACTTCAATGGGACGCTGGAGCACTACCTGAAGTGGACCGAAACGACTTCAATTTCATAAGCGGCGGTACCTTCCGCATATATACCGCCGGTCACAGCACTGGAACCGCGGAAATACCTGAAACCCGGCGCGCAGGGCCAACCGGAGGCATTCCAGGAACCACCCTGAATGTAACCCCACGCCGGGTTAATCGAGTAATAATACACGTACGCGAGCATCTACAACGTTGTTGTCGAGCTACCAGTTGTAGTAACGGCCAGGATAACCCCGCGCAGACATGCGCGAGGTGTCCTGTTCTTCATCATCACTATATATTTGCGTATACACATCCGGGTAGAGTTGCCGGGTACACTCAGGACAGATGGTATGCGTAAAACTGGCTTCCAGTGAACTGCGGATACCATCGTCAATCACATGCCAATGACCGGCATGATCACACACGCGCTTGCATGATGCACATGCCGGCAAGAGTTCGCTGGATGTACGAATCTGGTAGCTCATGTAAAGGAACCCTTTCTGTCTCTCCCATATAATCATAAATTTCTTTGTTGCTACCAATCACTATACCGGGACAATGTTATAAAGTGTAGTGTGACTGACCGGGTTAAGGTGACAAATTGCTCAGGTTGTGGTCGGTCCATCCCGTCATCGATGGGACGATTATGGGACGAGGATTGTTCCCGGAAGAGAGGTTGCACCGCTTGTTCTGCGTATCAAACCGATGAAGGCCGTTGCTATAACGCCCGTGCCTCCCCCGCTACAACGACGCGCAGGCACAACCGGGCCCGACTGCCTGTAGAGATAGGCATCCCAAAATAGTTTAATTTTCGTTATTATTGTGCGATTATAGCAAATCAGGAAAATTTTTTCAGTAGCATATGTTACACAGACGATGACATAGAGAGGACACAGCACCAGGAAACACAGAACAAAGCGCGCCTGTTGCGTGACTATCAAACCCTGTCTTTGTTCTGTGTCTTATGTTTATCTGCTCTCTCCATTCTCTCCATAGCCGATCTGGAAAGCGCATTTGTCATGTAACAGGCGTTACGCGGTCACTGACCCGACAGGAGATTCCGCCGCCGGCAGGGCGGAAGATTCTCTTCTTTTTCACGAACATGTTGCACAAAGTGCAACATGTTCGTGAAAAAGACCCATAACATACCATGCTGCCGCAGGCGAAGCCGGCGTTTATATCGGTCAACAGACCAAAATACGGCTGCACCGCGTAACTCCTGTCATGTAACGGTTAGAATCGTACCCCCATGTCTGGCCTGATAAATGGTATTATTGCCATATTCTACCTGATACAGCGATAAACAATCACCAGCATATGCCATTAATGGAGCGACTTATGCACAGCATACCTGCCGACTCGTCGCTGCCTCCGGTTCCACAGAGTGGTCGCCTGGCTACCCCGGCTCCTAACATTGAGCCGCGTAATCTCTGGCAGCAACTCCTGGCAACATTTAATGAGGTTGGTAATGCGATCGATCCCTTTGCCAACGATATGCTATCGGAAGTCCGGGCACTCGGTCGTCTTGCCCGCCGGCGCCACCCGCAACGGGCAAACAACTATTTTGCCCTGGGCGATCTCTGCGCGCGCCTGGCGTTCGACGGCACGCACCTGAACCAGACCTACGTTGAGAAAGCGATCCTGGCCTACCAACGCGCAGGCGAGAGTTCGTCAGGAGATGCGGATGTGGCCCGCCGCATGATTTTCACCTTTGCCGTATGGGTTGCCGGCACCGCCCGTATCCTGAACGCGTATATCGACTTGGAAGCCGGTCTCTTTGCCTGTCGGCGTGCCCTACAGTTTGAGACCGATCCAGACGGCAGTGCGACCGCGACACAACTTAATGATTTGATCGTGCGCACGGAAACCCAGATAGCGCATATGCTGAATAAGCAGGGATTGACACCTGACGAAAGTGCCACGCTCTCACGCGAGCGCCGCAGTCAGAAAATCACCGACGAAGGGCAGATGCTCTTGCGCCGGCAATGCATCGACGAGGCGTTGAATGCATTCGCGCGTGCCATCGAAACGGATAATCAGAATAGCACCGCCTGGCTCTGGCAAGCCCTGGCATTGACCGATGTAGCACGTTTCGATGAGGCGCTTGCCAGTTATGACCGGGCGCTTGCACTCAATCCTGATAACTATGGCGCACAAAATAGCAAAGGTGCGCTGCTGCTGGAACTCGGGCAGATCGAAGCGGCCCTGCACTGCTTTGAGCAGGCGCTCACCATGCCGGCACCACCCGCCCTGGTCAAAGCAGCTTTTTTGCTCAACCAGGGTAAGGCGCTCTACATGCTTGGGCGCTACCACGAGGCGCGAGCAGCACTGCAACAGTCCGACGAATTGGCTCCCAATCAGGAGAGCGCGGCCGGTGTGCTGGCCTGCAACGAGATGCTGAGCGCAACGAATACCGAAGACACCTGCTGAACTTTGCACCATCTCGGATATGGCGTGCGGCAGCATGGCTGCCGCCGCCGGCTTCTGTCCGTCTGGATGACAGCGTACTGCCGCAAGTACTACCTCAGGATCAGACTAAAGTCTTATTCACGAAAATAGTTGCCCATGATATAGTTGCCCATGGTACAAGTATTTGTGCCGACGCTGAACAATGCCACTCAGCGATACAGATATTCTAGGATACCAGGTGCGCTGCATCAGGTATTCAAACAATCAGGGAGGTACAGGAATGTATAAGAATAACACGCTGGAGAACTACTGGTGTGCAACGGTTCGCGGATATCCGATTGTGGTCGAGGAACACCTGAGTGATCTGACATACATTGTTGAGTTCTACGATGGGCGGGAACTGGGTAACGAGCGCTGTGTCACCTTCTTGCCCGATCCCGATGAACTGCTCACGGTTGATCTGCTTCAGCAAAAGCGGATGGCCGCAGCAGTCCAGTAAGCCAACCGGCAACTTCATCCATAACGCATAGACCGCTTTTGCACCGACAGCCGCTCACTGAGCGACTGTCGGTTGTTGATTCGGCAGAAATATCAGCGGCGTAACGATGCCTTGCTTGCCCCCATTGCCTGCTGCGCAGTACCAATGACGATAAAAGCGTGAGGGTCAATCGAGTCGACAAGCTGCTTTACCTCGCCAACCTGCGAACGATAGATCGTACACATCAGCATAAAATGCGTGTTCCCGGTATACCCGCCGGTAATCGGCCACTGGCTGACACCCCGGTGCATATTGGTCATCAAGGCCTGGGTCAACTCCAACGGCTGATCCGTAATAATCGTTGCGGTACGCACAGCGCTCGGTCCTTCGAGGGTAAAGTCACTGGCTAACCCCCCAAGAAAGAGCGTCAACATCGCGTGCAGCGCTAACTCCCACCCAAAGACAATCCCGGCGGCGACGATAATCGTGGTATCCGTGTAGAGAAAGATCTGGCTAAGCGGAAACCCGGTATGACGCTGGATAATCCGTCCAACCACGGCAGTACCACCCATAGTACCACTGGCGCGATACACCATTCCATTCCCAATCCCACCAATCATACCTGCGTAGATGGCACTCAACAACATATCATCGGTAATCGGAAACTCTTCCAGGACTGTAGGCAGATAGAAGGTAAAGAGATCAGCAGTAACTGAGAAGACGACGACGGCCAGCAATGTCGAAAGCAGGAAGCGCCAGCGGCCCAGGTAGACAAATCCAATGATCAGCAACGGAAGATTCATGATGAAGTAGAGCGTTCCGATAGGAAAGCCGGTAAAATAGTTAATGATAATACCGATACCCATAAGTCCACCGGCAGCAATGTTGAAAGGCACCTGGAAGAGACTATAGCCCAGTGCAGCAATTGTTGCCCCCAGGGTAATCGTGAATGTCCAGGCAGTAACACGCCAGAGGCTGCCAAAACTAAGATATTTCTGCAAATGTGACCAGAACAATTGACGTTGTGCATGCATACGAACCTCCCTCGTGAACGAGTGAAAGATGAGTTGAGAACCGCAGCAAAGAAAAACCGCTTTCCCGAATTCAGGAAAACGGCAAGGGCGTATAGAATAGTAACAGCCTGCGTATCATCGGTGTTCAAGGGGTCATACCCGGCCAGGCCGGCGGCCCGATGATCTTACCTGTGAAGGATACTCGATCTTGGGCAACTTCGGCAGGATTCTCATTATCCTTTAATGTAACAGGCGTTACGCGGTCCCCGACCCGGAAGATAGTTCCGCCGTCGGCAGGGCGAAAAACCCCAAGACGAATCCGGCTCCCATCGGGTCAAATGTCCGGTTTGGATCTCAACCGCGTACGTCCTGTAATGTAACAGGACGTACGCGATCACTGACCCGAAAGATAGTTCCGCCGCCGGCAGGGTAGAAGAAACCAGCTTTTTTTCACAAACCATTTGCACTGTGTACAAATGGTTTGTAAAAAAAGATCAAATGGACCATACTGCCGCAGTAGAAGAACCTCAGCCTGTCTGCCCGGTATCCGGAGGCGGTGCCAGGTAGCCCCGCCCCATCGCATCGTTGATCAGCGTCCGGGCCAACTCGCTGAGCGCAACCGACCCGGGCGCGATGTCGTCGCATAACAACAACACCCGGTCGCCCGTAATTCGGCGTTCGTGCCAGGACTGGCCCTGCGTGTGGTAGTTATGCAACAGGGGTATTAACCGATCCAGGGCGGTGGCAAACCTGGCTTCGGCGCTCTGTTTGGTTTCAAACTCTTCCCAGAGTTCGCGCAATTCCTGGGCCTGGTCTGTCGGTAGCATCCCAAAGAGCCGATCCGCTGCCATCTGTTCGCGTTGCGGTTTACTCTGGGCAGCCGTTTTATCGAAGTAATCCACATCCCCGGCATCGATTTCGACAATGTCGTGGATCACGACCATCTTCAGCACGCGGAACAGATCAACTGGCTCATTCGCATGCTCTGCCAGCAGCATTGCCAGCATTGCCAGATGCCAGCTATGCTCGGCCGAGTTTTCCCGGCGCGTAGCATCCATAAGATAGGACTGCCGGATGATCTGCTTGAGCTTATCGATCTCGATGATAAATTGTATCTGCTGCGTAAGCCGATCGCCTTTCACCCATTTCCCCTCTTCTTTCAAAATGGTAACGGTTCACACACAACATTCGCGGAAACTATGGTCCCTGAGGCAGTTGCACAAAGCCCTGCATCGTCGCCTGATACTGGACTGCGCCGTTTTCCTGCCCGATCTCCCGGGGCGGATCGCCGACATAGGTCAGTCCCACATTCTGGTTGATCACCGCGCCGGGATGATTCTGCGCTAAACGCGCTTCATAGGCTTGCTCAAATGCCGCGCGGATGGTAGCATCATCCGCGTCGGCGGGGACGGTTACGGTCAGATCCTGGCTGAATACGCCTTGCGACCCCAGTTCAACCGGCGGTGTATCCGATCCGCCAAACGGCAGATCGGGCAGATACTGACTGATCCCGCCGAGGGACAACATCAAGACGACTAGCGCAACGCCAACCAGTGCCAGGACTGCCCAGAGAATGCATCCACCGAGCCAGTTGCGGCGCTGTCGCCGCGCTGCTGAGGGAGCCGGCGGAACCGGCGGAACCGGCACCGGCTGCATCCGGGGAGCAGTCGCCGCTGGTTCCGCCGGCGGGTCCGGTGCTACTGGCAAAGGCACTGCCGGCACCAGCGGATTGGCCCGTTGGGGTGTGCCACTGCTACTTCCCGCCGTTTGCACAGCGCTGCTCCCGCTGACTGCCGGCGCAGATGCCGGTGCCTGCGCACGCGCAGCGCCGGGCAGCGCAAGTGTGCCGCCGGACGCAACCCGTACATGGGCCGGCGCTCCGGGGAGCGGTCGCAGCATCGCGCGAAACTCCGACACCGAGCCAAAGCGCTCATCGGGACGCATTTTCAGCGCCTGCTCCAGGGCATCACTGGTACGGCGCGAGACCTGCACATTGACATTGCGCGCGGATTGGAAGGAGAAGGGCGGATGATCGGTAGGATCGCGTCCGGTCAGAGCATGGTGCAGTGTAGCCCCCAGCGCATAGATATCGGAGGCCGGTGTAGCGCGTCCCTGGTACTGCTCCGGCGGCGCATAGCCGGGTGTACCAATCTGCGTACCGCCCTTTTCCGACGGCTTGAGGATCTTGGCGATGCCAAAGTCCACCAGTTTGACCTTGCCGTCCGCCGCATCGATCATGACATTGGAGGGCTTCATGTCACGGTCGACCATGCCGTTTGTGTGCAGGTAATTCAGCACATCGCAAATCTGGTCGGCCCACTCCAACACCTGCGCTTCCGGCAGGGCTCCCTGGCGCTCGATAATCTCCTCCAGGTCTTCGCCCCGGACAAAATCCATCGTCAGGTAGTGCCGTCCTTCATCGGTAAAATGGCTGTAGACGCACGGGATACGCGGGTGAGATAGCTTTTGCAGCAGGTTCGCTTCGGCATTAAAGCGGTTAATCGCCTCCTGCCGCTCGTCCGGATCGAGAAAGTAGTCCAGCATCTCCTTAATGGCGTAGACGCGCTCATCCTGGTCAACCCCCTCGTAAACGGCGCCCTGCCCACCCCGCTTGATAATCCGCGTAATGCGATAGCGCCGATCATCGCTGGGCATATAGTTGTTGAGAATCGTATCGTGACGACAGTAAGGACAGAACTTGGCCCTGGGCGGAATTTCACGATAGCACTCGGGATTGGGACAGATAATATGGGTGATTTCGGCCATAAATTGCTCTCACCCTCCGAATCAGTGGGTAGTACTGTTACACTTGCCATGCATACACATGCCTGGAAGAAGCTCCACGGATGTAGGCCACCTGGAATCATGGAGTAAACTGCGCTTCATTATAATCTACGTTGGCCCGGTGTGGGAGGTTTCAGTGTGATCGGAGTCAGGGCTTTACACCCTGTCACCTGTCACGAGTTACGCGGTGGGTACACAAACTGAACATGTGCCCAGGTGAAAGCCCGATTCGCCTGCGGCAGCATGGTACATGTTGATCTTTTTTCACAAAACATTTGCACATAGTGCAAATGTTTTGTGAAAAAGACAGGTTCTTCCGCCTCCGGCAGGGCGGAAGAACCTGTCGGGTCAACAACCGCGTAACTCGTGTCACCTGTCACCTGTCACCTGTCACCTATCCTTACGTTATAATATCTGGCGCTATGCGAACACACGAGCAACATATACGAATACCGACAGACCAACCTGTTGGATGGGCGATACAGCGACTACGCGCGGAAGGGCAGGCATGGGCGGCGGCGTTGCGTGTCCCGACGTTGCACCTGCTGCTGGGCCTGCTGTTCCTGGCGCTGCTGCTGGTGCCCCAACTGCCCTTCAGCTATACAATTAATGTCGGAAAAGAAGAGGGCTACCAGAGCGACCTGCCCCATCTGCAGGGATTTAACACCGCCGAGAGCGATGTCCACGGCTCTTTCCGCTGGACCCGGGACGGTGCAACAATCACGCTGCCCGGCCTGGGACGACGCCCCATGCTGGTGCAACTGCACTTCTTCCCCATCAACACGGAGATGGTCGCCAATGGCCCGCAGCAGACCGCGGTCTGGAGCAACGGCGTACATCTGGCGGATCTACCCGTGCGCCCGGAGGGAGCGGATTACCGACTGCTGGTACCGGCGCAGGTGCTATCCGACGGAACGCTGCACCTG
>CAKZQX010000650.1 GCA_937141995.1 uncultured Chloroflexaceae bacterium
TGCACAAAGTGCAACATTTTTGTGAACAAGCATGGGATCTTCCGCCCTGCCGGCGGCGAAATGCTCTGCCAAGTCAGTGACCACGTAACTCCTGTTAATGAAAGGTACTTCAATGCAGATTCTGATCCTGGGTGCGGGATATGCCGGGCTGCGGGTGATTCTCGAACTCAATAAACGTGTTGCAAAAGAGGAAATGCCGGCGCAGGTGACACTGCTTGACCAGAATCCCTACCACCAGATTGTGCAAGAGTTGCATCTGACCGCGACCACCCGCGCGGAACCGTCCGACACGGCCCTGCCGCTGGCGGATCTGCTCAGCCGGTGTGCGACTCGGTTGGAGCAGGGCCGCGTCGCGCGGATTGAATCGCCGGCGCGGCAGGTACATCTGGAAGATGGGCGCTCACTCGGGTATGACCGACTGGTCATCGCGCTGGGCGCAGAGACGAACTATGGCGATATACCCGGTGCGCGGGAACACACACTGCCCCTGCGCAGCCAGGCCGACGCACTCCAGTTGCGTGCGCATATGCAGGCGCAGTTTGCTGAAGCTGCCCGGACGGACGATCCGGCGGCACGGCAGCGGTTGCTGACATTTGTGATCGTTGGGGGCGGCTATACCGGCTGTCAGCTTGCCGGGGAACTGGCTGCCTGGTGTGAGACCCGTGCAGGCCAGTCCGGGCTATCAACGAGCGAGGTACGCATCGCGCTGATCGAACGCAACACCATGCTGCTCCGGCAGTTTGGTGCGTGGGCCACGCAGTATGCCGAATATGTGCTGACACGACGCGGCATTGATATCTATCGCAGCACTGCTGTTGAACGCGTCGAAGCGCAGACGCTGTTTCTCGCGGGAAATCGGGTATTGCACGCCGGGACCATCGTCTGGGCGGGCGGTATTCGCGCGCCGGGACTGCTGGCCGCGTCGGACTTCCCCACCGACCGCATCGGGCGGGTGCGGGTGGACCGCTATCTACGAGTGCAGGATCAGGCGCTGATCTTTGCGGCCGGTGACTGTGCCGCCATTCCCGACCCGCTGCGTGGGACCGTACCGGCCACGGCGAGCTTTGCCATGCGCCAGGGTGAACATCTGGCCCGCACGCTCCTGGCGGAATGTATGGGCCAGGCTCCGCGCAGTTACCAGCCGCTACGCCTGGGCGAACTGGTCTCCCTGGGACCGGGCGAAGCTATTGGCAACCCGCTGGGTGTCCCGACCTTCGGCCTGCCGGCAGCCACGCTGAAGAAAGGTGTCGAGGCCTGGTACCGCAGTACGCTGGGCTGTTGAGGGGTAATTTTCATACTGGAAAGGATAGTAATCTCTTGTCTACAAATATACAAACGAATGTTCAGCCGCGTATCAGCGAGCACTACCGGGAGGGCGAACATGGCCGGATGCGCTACTGGCTCTCGACGCCGGCACATGGCCGGCCAATCCTGTTTATCCATGGCTATGGCGGGCTGATTGAGCACTGGCGGCGCGTGCTGCCACCCCTGGCCCGCAGCCACACCGTCGCCGCGCTGGACCTGTACGGCTTTGGCTACTCCGCCCAACCGCGTGAGATCTCCGGCAGCGCGCTCTGGTCCCGGCAGGTCGCCGCGTTCGTGCGTCAGGTTTTACCTGGCCCGGCGGTGGTTGTGGGGCACTCACTGGGCGGTATGGTGGCGGCGCAGGTTGCACATGACTACCCGGAGTTGGTCCAGGGATTGGTACTGGTGAACAGCGCCGGGTTGCCACCGAGCCGTGAGCCCTCCGCGTTTGACCGGGCCTTCTTCGGGTTGGTGCAGACCTCGGGGCTGGGGGAACTGCTGGCGGGGGTGTTTGCCAACGAGTGGGGGGTGCGTCAGAGCCTGCGTTCGGCCTACTACCGGGAAGAGTGTGTCACCGATGAACTGGTGGAGTTGTTTAGCGCGCCGTTACGCCGCCGGGATGGGATCCGCTCGTATCTGGCCGTCACGCGCGCCCTGGCGAATAGCTACCTGGATATATCGCCCGGCGCGGTGCAGGTGCCGACGCTGCTGCTCTGGGGCGAGCATGACCAGTCGCTCCCGCCGTCGGTTGCGCATGCCTTCAAGCAGCGCATGTTTCCCCAGGCGGAAATTCAGATCGTCCCTGAAAGCGGTCACTGCCCCTTCGACGAGGCCGCCGATGTTTTCAGTAATAAGCTGCTCGGCTGGCTTAATCGGATCAAGGTAGATCAGGTGGATCAGGCGAAAGAGCGGGTGAAGCGCGCTTCCTGATCAGGCTTACACGAGCGGATGCATACAAAATGCCAGGGCCGGTACAGGAGCGGTCCTGGCACACACAATTTATCTTTTGCCTGATCCATCCAGGACTGCGCTACTCCCAACCGAGCGCATACGCGATGCCCTCCTGCAGATTACTACGGGTTACGATCTACGCGCCGAGCAGTTTAACCGCAAGCGCCGTACGTAGCAGCGCATCCGCCACCTGGGTATCAACCACCTGCACCCCGGTACTATCGCGGATGGCGACATCGGCCTGGTGTGTGGTAATCCCCTCTTTCCGCCTGTACAGTCGGGAAGGGTTGTGGCATAATTTACAGGAGTTACGCGGTCGTTGACCCGACGGGAGATTCCACCTCCGGCAGGGCGGAAGATTCTATGCTTTTTCACACAAATGTTACACAAAGTGTAACATTTGTGTGAAAAAGATAAAAAGAAGTACCATGCTGCCGCAGGCGAATCTGACGTTCATCGGGGTAACTGTCCGGTTTGAAGGCGCACCGCGTAACTTCTGTAATTTACAGGAGTTACGCGGTCGTTAACCCGACGGGAGATTCCGCCTCCGGCAGGGCGGAAGATTCTATGCTTTTTCACACAAATGTTACACTTTGTGTAACATTTGTGTGAAAAAGATAAAAAGAAGTACCATGCTGCCGCAGGCGAAT
>CAKZQX010000651.1 GCA_937141995.1 uncultured Chloroflexaceae bacterium
CACGTGACGTTGGCGTCCGCCTGAGCGATCTGGTTGCGCCGCAGCCTGCGCCGGCTTCCGCGCCGGCGATTGCCGATATTACTGCGCTCCAGTGCGCCTTTGGCTATACGCAGGAGTCGCTCACCCGGTTGATCCAGCCGATGGCCGAGGACGGCAAAGATCCCGTGGGCGCGATGGGCGATGATACGCCGCCCTCGGTGCTCTCAAACCGCACACGGACGCTCTTTACCTACTTCAAGCAGTCCTTTGCACAGGTTTCCAACCCGCCGATTGACTATATTCGTGAGGATCTGATCACGACCCTGGAGAGTTACATCGGCCGACAGCGCAACCTGCTGGCCGAGACACCGGAGCATTGCCGACAGCTCTTCCTGCGCTCGCCCATCCTGCGCAATCAGGAACTTGCCACCATCCAGGCAATCCAGGAAAAGGGTATCCGCGCGCAGACGCTCGATATTACCTATGAGAGCGGAACAGGGCTGCAGGCGGCGCTGACGGAGTTGTGCAGCGAGGCAGTCGCAACGATCCAGGCAGGCTGCGAGATCCTGGTGCTGAGTGACCGCGCAACCGGCCCGACACGACTGCCCATGCCGGCACTGCTGGCGGTGGCGGGCCTGCACCATCACCTGGTGCGGCAGGGACTGCGTACCCACGCCGCGCTGGTGCTGGAGAGCGGGCAACCCTGTGCCGTGCATCATTTCTGCACGCTGGTGGGCTATGGCGCGGACGCGATCAATCCCTACCTGGCCTTTGAGAGCATCAAGCCGATGCTGAACGGCAATGCCGACGCCTGGCCCGCCGCGGTTGAGCGCTATATTGCCGCCGTCGAGGATGGCATGTTCAAGGTGATGTCCAAGATGGGCATCTCGACGCTGGACAGCTACAAGGGCGCGCAGATCTTTGAAGCTATTGGCCTCGATTCCGATTTTATCGCCGAATACTTCACCGGCACGGTCTCGCAGATCAGCGGGGTGGGGATTGCCGAGATTGAAGCGGATATGCGCGAGAATCATCACCTGGCCTTTGATGAGCAACTGGACGGCAATCTACGACTGGCGCAGGGTGGCGATTTCTACTGGCGACGCAACGGCGAGTTTCACCAGTGGAACCCGGATACCATCGGCTTTCTGCAGCACGCCGGCCGCACGGGTGACGCGCGCTTCTACCAACGCTTTGCTCAGTTGATCAACGAGCAGGAAGAACAGTTGCAGACCATTCGCGGGTTGCTCGAGTTCCGGATCGATCCGGACCAGCGCATCCCACTCGAGGACGTTGAGCCGGTGGAGGCGATCTTCAAGCGCTTCTTCACCGGGGCGATGTCGTTTGGCTCACTGAGCAAGGAGACACACGAGTCGCTGGCAATTGCGATGAACCGCATCGGTGGGATGGCCTGCAGCGGCGAGGGGGGCGAGCAGGTGGAGCGCTTCGGCACCGAGCGTGAGTGCATCAACAAGCAGGTTGCCAGCGGGCGCTTTGGTGTCACCAGCAACTATCTGGTCAACGCCAAGCATCTGGAGATCAAGGTGGCCCAGGGCGCGAAGCCGGGCGAAGGTGGGCAGTTGCCGGGCACCAAGGTCAACGAGATAATCGCCGAGGTGCGCTTTACCATCCCCGGCGTGGGGCTGATCTCCCCGCCGCCGCACCATGACATCTACTCGATTGAAGACCTGGCGCAGTTGATCCACGATCTGAAATGCGCCAACCCTGCTGCGGATATTCACGTCAAGCTGGTATCGGAGGCCGGGGTAGGCACAATTGCCGCCGGCGTCGCCAAAGCCCGCGCCGATGCCATCCTGATCGCGGGAGACTCCGGGGGCACGGGCGCAGCCGCCAAGACCTCGATCAAGAATGTCGGGACGCCCTGGGAGCTGGGGCTGGCCGAGACCAACCAGGTGTTGCTGGAGAACCGTCTGCGCTCGCGCGTCCAGTTGCGGGTTGACGGCGGTATCAAAACAGGGCGCGATGTGGTGATTGCTGCGCTGCTGGGGGCCGAGCAGTATGGTTTCGGCACCTCCGCGCTGGTGACGCTGGGCTGCATTATGCTGCGCAAGTGCCACTGCAACACCTGCTCTGTGGGCGTGGCAACGCAAGATCCGGAACTGCGCAAGAAGTTCCCCGGCAAGCCGGAGCATGTGATCAACTACATGCACTTTGTGGCCCAGGAGATCCGCGAGTTGATGGCCGAGCTAGGTTTTCGGACCATGGCCGAGATGATCGGGCGAGTGGACAAACTGCGGCAGCGCCGGGTAGCGCACTCGCGCGCCAGTCGGCTGGATCTGTCGGCCATGCTCTACCAACCCGAGTCGGAGGATTGCTGCGGCAATACGCGCCGACAAAATCATCGGTTAGAACAGAAACGCGATCATGAACTGATTGAGTGGGCACGATCTGCCATCGACAACGGAACGCCGGTTGAGGTCGAGATGCCGATCTCCAGCCGTGACCTGACCTTCGGTACGCTGCTCAGTTCACAGGTAGCGCAAAAGTATGGACAGGATGGTCTGCCCGAGGATACGATCCAGGTGAATCTGGTTGGCACCGCCGGGCAGAGCTTTGGCGCGTTTCTGTCGCGGGGCATTTCGCTGCACCTGGAGGGCGAGGCGAATGACTATGTCGGTAAGGGGCTCTCCGGGGGCAAGCTCTCGGTTCGCATCCCGGCCAACGCGGGGTATCCTGCCGACCGCAATACGATTATTGGGAATGTGGCGCTGTATGGCGCAACCGGCGGGCAGCTCTACGCCAACGGTATCGCCGGGGAGCGCTTCGCCGTGCGCAACTCGGGCGCGATGGCGGTAGTGGAAGGCGTCGGCAACCATGGCTGCGAGTATATGACCGGCGGCGCGGTGGTGGTGCTGGGTGGTATCGGCAAGAACTTTGGGGCCGGGATGAGTGGTGGCGAAGCCTACATCCTGGCGGGCGACCATGAAGCCGCCAACCTGGAAGTCAATGTCAACCCGGCCATGGTTCACCTGGAGCCGGTGCTTGATCCCCGCGATCAGGCACTGGTCCGCCGCCTGATCGAGAACCATTATGCCTACACCGGCAGCGGCAAGGCGCAGGGCATCCTGGAGAACTGGGAAAGCTGGATCAGCCGCTGCGTCAAGGTGGTGCCGGAGGCGTATGCGCAGATTGTCCAGAAGAATCTCCAGCAGGGGATGGATATCCGGCCACTGCCGCCGAAGTCGGCCTCGGTGCCCATCCGGGATAAAACGACAGCGGTCTTGCTGGAAGGAGTGAAGCAATGAGTCACGAGCGCCATCCCGACGGGTTTCGCAAATTTCAGCGTGC
>CAKZQX010000652.1 GCA_937141995.1 uncultured Chloroflexaceae bacterium
GAAGCCGCCGCCGTTGCCGCCGCCCGTGGCACACTTATCCCGAATGATCTGTTGGCGCAGGTGCTGGCCGTGGCCGAAGCCACCCACGCCAACCACTCCTCCATGCTACAAGACGTGCTACGCGGCAGCCCGACCGAGATTGACGCGATCAACGGGGCGATTGTGCGCGAGGGCGAACGATTGGGCATTCCCACGCCCTACAACCGGGTGATAACGGCGCTGGTGACGGCCCTGGATGCGGCAACTGCGAGACAAATCTGATCATTGTTGATTATCCCCCCAACACGGCCCGCACCGCCGCCACCGCCGCCCGCACCTCATCGGCGGTGATGCCATAGTGCGTCACGGCACGGACCTGCCGTCCGCCAAAGCCGCCCATCAGCACGCCCTGCTCACGCAGCGCGGTGAGGAACTGCTTCGGCGTGATGGCCGGATCATTTAGTTCAAAGATAACAATATTGGTCTGGACCCGCTCCGGCTCCAGGGTGATCCCCGGCATACCGGCCAGTTCGCCCGCCAGCATCCGCGCATTAGCATGATCCTCGGCCAGGCGGGCCACCATTTCGGTCAGGGCGACGATACCCGCGCCGGCAATCACCCCCGCCTGGCGCATGCCGCCCCCCAGCATCTTGCGCACCCGCCGCGCCCGGTTGACGAATGTGTGCGATCCGGCGATAACCGAGCCCACCGGCGCAGACAGCCCCTTGGAGAGGCAGAACTGCACACTATCGACATGCCGCGTCAGCTCGCGCACATCGAGGTTGAGCGCCACCGCCGCGTTAAACATCCGCGCGCCATCCAGATGCAGCGGCAGGCCATGCTGCCGGGCCAGGGTATGCACCTGCTCCAGATACGCTGGCGGCAGCACCGCGCCGCCACAGCGGTTGTGGGTGTTCTCCAGGCAGATTACGCCGATCGGCGCACGATGCACATCCTCCGGCCATCCCAGGGCCACCTGGAGCGCTACCGGGTCCAGGCGGCCGTCGGGCAGATTAGGGACTGTCTGGTAGATCAACCCGCCCAGGGCGGACGCGCCGCCCGCCTCGTAGTGGTAAATATGGCTCTCGCTGCCGAGAATGACGCGCTGCCCCCGTTCGGCGTGCGCCAGCAGCGCCGCCAGATTGCCCATCGTGCCGCTCGCCACCAGCAGCGCCGCCTCCTTACCCACCATTTCGGCCGCCAGCGTCTCCAACCGGTTTACGGTCGGGTCTTCACCATAGACATCATCACCCAGTTCGGCCTGGGCCAGCGCCGTGCGCATAGCGGGACTGGGTAGTGTTACCGTATCACTCCGCAGATCTATCATTATGTCACCTCAATCAATAACTTGGCGTTCTTGTTGTCATATCATATCCAGGTTAAAGAATCACAACAATTGACAACAGGGGGCTTGATCGATACCGTCAACTATACTATCATGAAAAACGCGCCCGTAGTACACAAATTTTACTACACTTTTCCTTTTCATACCACGCCGGTATAGCGCATTGCAATAGGGTACTTTTTCATAAAAAGCCGATGCAAAGTACACGCACACCTCTTGCAAAACTTGACTCTCATACCATAGTCTGGTACAAATTGGTCCGTGCAATAAGTTGAAACCAATTTAATTGAAGGCTCGATTATTATACTATCTGGTTATGTAGTTTAGATTTCTGACTACAGCTTCCTACTACTGGTGTGGCGATTCAGACCATTGCAACGGGATCGAGTTAAATCCTTCGTGGATGCACAACTTTTGCATATAGTTTGTATATCTTGACTCTTATACAAATTTTTGATACGAATGTAGCGCGCCTTAATTTTTTGTTTAAAGAACAATGCCGTTCCGCCCCGCAGTTTTGTTGCGGTGGCACCTGTGTAACAACTGTATCGGTATCTCGAGTCAGATGAACAACACCCTCGTGGTGGGTAGAGGTATATCGATTATGCGCTTCGTGGTAATCACAATGGAAGGCAGCCAGGGTACCGCACTGCGGACGGCCGTTGCCCGCCTGCAACGGGACAATGGCATCGCCTTGAACCTGCGTCTGTATACCGCGCCAACCCTGCGGAGCGCTGACGATTGGGAAGAACTGGCGCAGGAGTGTGCCGCCGCCGACTTTATCTTTGGCTCGATGATCTTCGGCGAAGAGTATGTCCGCCCCCTGGAACGCATCCTCACGGCAGCCCAATGTCCAGTCTGTGTGATTACCAGCAACCCGGCACTGATCCACTGCACCCGGATTGGCAAGTTTACCCTCCAGCCCCGTGATGAGGAGCAAGAGCCCGGCCTGCTGCGCCAGTGGATGCGCAAGTTGCGTCCCAGCGGCGGGCATGGCGAGGGGCAGCGGCAACTGGCGCTGGTCCGTAGCCTGAGCAAGTTGCTTAAGCATCTCCCCGGCAAGGCACGCGACCTCTACAGCTATATTGCCGTTCACCAGTACTGGCTGAATAGTTCGCCCGAGAATCTCTATGGGATGCTCTGCCTGCTGATTGAACGTTATGTACCCGGCTACAAGGGGCAATTGACCATCCCGGACCCGCTGACCTATCCCGATACTGCACTGTTCCATCCGGAAGCACCGGAACCCTTCGCCGATCTAAAATCATTCACAAAATGGCAACGGCAAAGAACAAAAACGAAAGAACAAAGAACAAAGACGCGCAAACTCGATCAGGGTGTGGTCGGGGTGCTGGCGTTGCGCGCGACGGCGCTGAGTGGCAGCACGGCGCATCTGGCGGCACTGACGCAGGCGTTGGAGGCGCGCGGGATCGCGGTGCGCCTGGCCTACAGCGCGGGGCTGGATTTCCGCCCGGCGATTACGCAGTTCTTCATGACTAACGGCGACAATGGGGCGAAGACGCGCCGCAAGAAACTTCCCGCCGCCGCGGATGTTGATCTGCTGGTCAACACCACCGGCTTCTCGCTGGTGGGTGGGCCGGCCGCCTGCCGCCCCGACGAGGCGCGCGCCATGCTCGAGCAACTGAATGTGGGCTACCTCGATCTGATCCCGTTGATCTTTCAGCGGGTAGAAGATTGGCAACGCGACGATACCGGGCTTGCGCCGCTGCAACTGGCGCTCAATGTGGCACTCCCCGAGATGGACGGTGCCACCGAGCCGCTGGTCTTTGGCGGCGTAACCGCCGGCAGCGAGAGCTTTACCGCCCTGCCCGCGCAGATCGACCTGGCCGCCAATCGGATTACCCGCCGGGTGGCATTGCGGCGCGCAGCCAATGCCGACAAGAAGCTGGCGGTAGTGCTCTTCAACTTCCCACCCAACCTGGGCAACGCCGGCACCGCCGCCTACCTGGATGTCTTTGCCAGCGTCTACCGACTGCTGGGCGAACTCCAGGCGGAAGGCTACCATGTTGAACTGCCCTCGAGTGCCGAGGCGCTGCGGCAGACAGTGGTCGAGGGTAATGCGCTGGTCCATGGCACCGATGGCAATGTCGCGGCCCACCTGCCCGTCGCCGACTACCGGCAACTCTTCCCGGCCTATGCTGAGATTGAACCATTCTGGGGCGCGGCGCCAGGCGAACTGCTGACCGATGGCAAGGGCTTTCACATTTTGGGCCGCCAGTTTGGGAATGTCTTTGTTGGTATCCAGCCCAGCTTCGGCTATGAGCGTGACCCGTTCCGCCTGCTGATGGCGAAGGATGCCACGCCGCACCATGGCTTTGCCGCGTTCTACACCTGGCTGGAGCATGTGTTTGGCGCGCATGCAGTGCTGCACTTCGGCACCCACGGCGCGCTGGAGTTCATGCCGGGCAAGCAGGCCGGGTTGAGCAGCACCTGCTGGCCGACGCGCCTGCTGGGTAGCCTGCCCAACGTCTATTACTACTGTGTCAACAATCCCAGCGAGGGCACAATTGCCAAACGGCGCAGCGCCGCCACGCTGGTCAGTTACCTGGTGCCGCCACTCCAGCATGCCGGGCTCTACAAGGGGTTGCGCCTGCTCAAGGATAACCTGGACAGCTACCGCGCCCACCCGTCATCGGAACTGCTGGCTGACATTCGCGCCCAGGCGGAAAAACTGGACATTACCGTAGAAATGCCGGACATGGATCAGGCAGAGGACGCGGATGAGGCCTACGCCGCAGCCCTGGCGCACGAGCTGATCCAGGTGGAGCAGCGCATGATCCCGGTGGGGCTGCATGTGCTGGATGAGCCACCTTCACACGCGGAGTTGATCGATATTCTGACACTGGTCGCCACTTTTGCACAGCCCAGAATTGACAAAAATGACACGACCACACTCCCGCCGCTGCCGCGCCTGATTGCCGCCGGTCACGGGTGGGACTACGATGAACTGCGCGTACGTTTGAACAGCAGTCGCACGGCCCAGGAACGCTGGGAGCAGATCGACACCATCTGCCGCGAAGCCATGCGGCTCTTTGTAGAACAAAGAACCGAGAACCGAGAACAAAAGCCCGATCAGCACCGGGTGGACACTTATCTGCAAAACGCGGCGCAGATCCGGCCGGGGACGCTGGCCCTGCTCTGGAGCTTCCTGGATGATCTCCTGACGCGGCTGGTTGCCAATCAGGAACTGGCGGGACTGCTGCATGCGCTACGTGGCGGCTATATCGCGCCCTCGCCGGGCAACGATGTGGTGCGCAATCCGGCCGTCGTGCCGACCGGGCGTAATCTGCATGGTCTGGACCCGTACCACATGCCGACCGCCGCCGCCCAGGAAACCGGCGCGCGGCTGGTGCAGGAACTGTTAGCCCGCCTCACCCGCGAGCAGGGCACGCTGCCCGAAACCGTCGCACTGGTGCTCTGGGGCACCGACAATCTCAAGAGCGACGGCGAAGGCGTGGCGCAGGTGCTGGCGCTGCTGGGAGCACGCGCAGTCAGCGATGAACTGGGCAAGATATCCGATGTGGCGCTCATCCCGCTGGCCGAGTTGGGCCGCCCCCGGATCGATGTGGTGGTCACGGTCAGCGGGATCTTCCGCGATCTGTTGCGCCACCAGATGAGCCTGCTGGATAAGGCCGTTCACCTGGCCGCCGGCGCCGATGAGCCGCTCGAACAGAACTTTGTGCGCAAGCATGCCCTGGCCCAGTCCGCCGAACTGGAGATCAGCCTGGACGAGGCAGCGGCGCGGATCTTCTCCAATGCACCGGGGAGCTATGGCGCAAATGTGAACCATCTGGTTGAGAGCAGCACCTGGGAGCAGGAAGACCAACTGGGCGAAGCCTTTATGAGCCGCAAGAGCTTCACCTTTACCGCGCAGGGCGAGTGGCGCGAGGTGCGCCCGGTGATGGAGCGCGCACTCGCTACGGTCGATGCAACGTTCCAGAATATTGATGGCTTTGAGCTGGGTGTCAGCGACATCGACCACTACTACGAATACCTGGGCGGCGTCACCAAGAGCGTCGAGTTGGTGCGCGGCAAGCGCCCGACGGTCCTGGTGGCCGATGCGATTGCGACCAACGAGCGGGTCAGCTCGCTGGAGCAGATGGTGCGGCTGGAGACGCGCGCCAAGCTGCTCAACCCCAAATGGTTCGAGGGCATGCTGGCCCACGGCTACGAAGGGGTGCATGAGATCAAAGCCCGCGTCAGCAATACCTACGGCTGGAGTGCCACTGCTTCAGCGGTTGATGGCTGGGTCTACCAGGGTGTAACTGAGACGTTCCTGCTGGACGATGCGTTGCGCGAACGGATGACGCAACTCAACCCGCATGCCACCGCCGCCGTTGCCCGGCGGATGCTGGAAGCCCACAGTCGCGGGTTCTGGGAGGCGGACGAGGCCACGCTGGAAGCGCTGCGCGATATTTATGATGATCTGGAAGATCGCCTGGAAGGTGTCGGTCTGGCGACCAGGACGGTCAGTTCGTAAGCCCGGTCGGTCTGGACGCCACTACAGTTAAGAGTGAAGGTAGCACACTTGTGAATGTTCGACGACAGCTCACTGAGGAGCCCATCGCGGTTGGTGACACGACCTACCCACCATGTGCAAACATACCCGCCCCGCGCCCGGCAGATAACCGTAGCGCTCATCGCACAGCCGCCCGTTGCCTACCGGCTATGTCGTGGCCGGCATGGCCCATAATCAGCGACTCTCTCCGGCAGATCGACGGCATGGGTAATGCTGCGCATGCCGTTTGTGTTGACCCGGACAGCCCGGCAGAGCGGCATGCCAGTGTGTGTAGTTCGGCCGGCAGAATTTCCAGCCGAGTAGCGCAGCCTGAGTATAGAAGAGTCCTTGGCTGTGCGTGGGCAGATAGTCATAGGGCTATTCCGCCATGCAAAAATTGACAGTACCGGCAGGGAGTGATAGATTTCTCTATATCTGTATAGATTTGCATACATTTTATGTCTTGTAGTACTCGCCCATCGATCTAATACCTACAGTCTGGACGTTTATATGAGAGACCTGAGAGTTTCGGTAACAGTTCTTGTAGGGAGGGAGGAAGAATCATGAATCTGTGCGTGGTCGGTCTTGACCATACGACGGCACCAGTTGAGGTCCGTGAACGTCTTGCCTTTAATCCTGCCGATCTGCCGGCTGCACTCCTGCAGCTTACCGGTCGCCACAACGGTTCAATCCCGTTGCTCAGGGAGGCCGCGATTGTCTCAACGTGTAATCGGGTCGAGATTTATGGTGTTGCCGCCGATGCCGGCACCGCACGGAATATTGTGCGCTTCCTGGCCGATTTTCATGGAATCGCCGAGGAGCAGTTTGTTTCATCCCTCTTTTTCTATTCCGGGCATGAAGTGACGGAACATCTTTGTGCCACCGCTGCCGGACTGAACTCAATTGTCCTGGGCGAAGCCCAGATCCAGGGGCAGGTTCGCAGCGCACAGGAACTGGCGCAGCAGGTCGGAACGCTGGGGCCAATCCTGTCGCGGCTCTTCCGGCAGGCCATTGTTGCCGGTAAGCGCGTCCGCAGCGAAACCGAGTTGGGCCAGGGCGCGGCCAGTGCCTCGCAGGTCGGGGTTGAACTGGCACGCCGGCAACTGGGCAGCCTGGAAGGACGCAGCGTGCTGCTGGTTGGTAGCGGCCAGATGAGCGAACTGGCGGCGCAGAACCTGCTGGCAAACGGCGCGCGGGATCTGCTGATCGTCAACCGGACCATGGCCCATGGCCTGGAGTTGGCCGAGCGCTACGGCGGACGCTGCTTCTGCTACGATGAACTGACGGATGCGATGGCCCAGGCCGATATCGTCATCAGTTCGACCGCCGCTCCCGTCACCGTCATCCATCGCTACCATGTGGAGATGGCGCTCCAGGCCCGGGGCGTGGAGCATGGCCTGGCCCGCGCGGTCAACGCGCCCTACCCGCACCACGAAATGCTTCTGATCGATCTGGCCGTGCCTCGGGATATTGACGCAGATATTGCCGAGATCCCCGGCATCCATCTCTACACAGTTGACGATTTGCACAATGTGATCAACCATACGATGGAACGCCGTAGCGCTGCGGGTGATATTGCCAAGCAGATCGTCATGGAAGAGGTGTATGCCTTCAAAGAGTGGCTAACCAGCCGCGAGGCACTACCGGCCCTCTCCTGTCTGCGGCAGCAGGCCGAGCAACTGCGCAATGCCGAACTCAAACGCGCCATGCGCAATCTGGGCGAACTCTCGCCGGAAGAGTGGCACGCAGTTGAAGCCCTTAGCCGCAGTCTGGTCAACAAACTGCTGCATTCGCCCACGATGCGGATGAAGCATGCGGCCACCAGTGGCGATGGGCAGCGCTATGCGGCGATGTTGTGTGACCTGTTCGATCTGGATGTTGAGCCGGAGGAAGAGGTCAGCCGCCCAATGATCCTGGAACGCCGTGAGAGCGTCCGGCAACAAGAGATGTGTGATGTCTGAAAAAACGCTGGTTATAGGGACACGCGGCAGCAAACTGGCGCTGACGCAGTCGGAGCAGATCGCGGCACTGCTGCGGGCCGCTCACCCGGGACTTACGGTTGAGTTGCAAATTATCTCGACCAAGGGTGACCGCATTCTGGATGTAGCGCTCTCGGCTGTGGGTGACAAGGGGCTCTTTGTCAAGGAGATTGAGACCGCGCTGCTGGCACACGAGGTTGATCTGGCGGTGCATAGCTGCAAAGATATGCCGTCGCTGCTGCCGGATGGGCTGACGCTGGCGGCCTTTCCCAAACGGGTCGATCCCCGCGATGCGCTGGTTTTGCCGCTGACGCATGCCGCGCCATCCTCGGATGCCACCGGCAACCCGCTTGATCGGCTGCCCCAGGGCGCAACCGTGGGAACCAGCAGCCTGCGGCGGGCATGCCAATTGCAGGCGCTCCGACCGGATCTGCAACTCCGCGATGTGCGCGGCAATGTGGATACCCGGCTGCGCAAATTAGACGAGGGGCAGTATGATGCGATCATTCTGGCAACGGCCGGCCTGAGCCGCCTGGGTTTGAGTCAACGCATCAGTTGCCCACTGCCGCCAGAGGTAATGCTGCCCGCTGTGGCTCAGGGCACGCTGGCGATTGAGGCGCGCAGCGAAGATCCGGTGACGCTCGATCTGCTCGGCGTGCTGGATGATCCGGCCACGCGCGTCGCCGCCCTGACCGAACGGGCCTTCCTGCGCCGCCTGGAGGGGGGCTGTCAGGTGCCGATTGCGGCCCATGCCGCGCTCGATGCCGCTCAGTCCGGCATGCTGCGGTTATCCGGTCTGGTTGGCGCGCTGGACGGCAGTGTGATGGTGCGCGGCGAAAAAATGGGCGATAGCAGTGATCCGGAAGGGTTGGGGTTGGCGCTGGCCGAGGAACTGCTTGCACAGGGCGCCGCCGATCTGCTGGCGGCCATCCGGCCGGCCGCCGTCAACGAGGGGTCAGCCTGAGTATGCCACCTGCGAACGAATCACGCATGCCTGCAGTTGCTACGCTCAGCGACCCGGCGCGCCGCCTGCAGGGTTGCCGGATCGTGATCACCCGCTCGGAAGATCGCGCCGACAGCCTGATCGAGCGCCTGCGCAGCCTGGGAGCCGAGCCGCTGGTCTACCCCACGATTGCCTTTGCCCCACCTGAAGATGAAGCACCACTCGACGCGGCACTCCAACGGTTGAGTGCGGGCACGTACGACTGGCTACTGCTGACCAGTGTCACGGGTGCGCAGGTGGTGCGGGACAAACTGGCGACACTTGATTTGTTCGAGCATGTGCGCACCCGGCAGGCTGCCGGGCTCAAAGTGGCGGCGGTTGGCCCGTCTACAGCGGCAGCATGTGCCGATCTGCTAGGCATGCCGCCGGCGGTGGTGCCGGAGAAGTTTGTAGCCGAGGCGCTGGCCGAGGCACTGGGCGATCTGCAGGGGCAGCAGGTGCTGCTTGCCAATGCGGACATCTCCCGCCCCAAGCTGCAAGCAATGCTTGAGGTCGCCGGGGCCAGGGTTGACCGGGTGGTAGCCTACCGCACCGTTCCGGCCACAGGTGGGATCGATCTGCCGCCGCTGCTGGCCGCCGGCGAAATTGACGCGATCACCTTTACCAGCGGCTCCACCGCGCGCTACTTCGTCCAGCGTATCGGCCCGACCGCCCTGGCGAATGCCCGTCGCGCAGCAATTATCTGCATCGGCCCGATCACCGCCGAGGTCGCCACGGCGGTTGGCCTGCCACCGACGGTTGTGGCCGCGACGTTTAACGAAACCGGACTGGTTGACGCACTGCTGGAGTGGGTTAAGCAAGGAGGAACCGATGAGTAGCTTTCCCGCGCTGCGTCCGCGCCGCCTGCGGCTCAATGCAAATATGCGCCGCCTGGTGCGCGAGACCACGCTGAGTGCCGATAACCTGATCGCCGCACTGTTTGTGCGCCACGGTCAGGGGGTGGAGCGACCGATTGCCTCGATGCCGGGGCATGCCCAGTTGTCCGTTGATACCGCTGTGCGCGAGGCCGAAACCCTGGCCGAGATGGGTATCCCCGCCGTGTTGCTGTTTGGTATCCCCGATCTGAAGGATGCCGCCGGCAGCGAGAACTACAACCCGAACGGCATCGTGCCCCAGACGATCCGCGCAATCAAGGCCGCCGTGCCCG
>CAKZQX010000653.1 GCA_937141995.1 uncultured Chloroflexaceae bacterium
GCTGAGTGCGGCATCGTGTACCGCATCAGCGCCTCTACGCGGCATTACATCCACGTACCGATGTCTCCGCGCCGACAACATCCCTGTCATCCTTTGCCTTACCGGAGTGAACTTGCTATAATGCAAGCGGTATTGGAGCGGTTCGCACAGTAAGTACCGCCCATGCTGCCATCCTGCTGATACGTGACCACCGACCACCCATAGTTGAAACTGCTGCTATGAAACAACGGCGCGATCTCCTCATTCTGCTGGTCCTTTTTGCCGCACTCGTAGGTTTTACCATCCTGGGACCGGGCCGCTCACAAGACGATGGCTTGCGTAACAAAACGACAACCCACTCGAGTGGGGCGGGGGGGACCATGGCCCTGCTGCGCTGGACGCGGGCACTGGGCTATGATGCACGCCGACTTCAATATACCGATTTTGCATTGGACGAGCAGGCCGCCGCGCTCTTTATCCTTAATCCCACGGAACGCATTAGCCGACAACATGCCCTGACGGTCCTGGAATGGGTCAAAGCCGGGGGCACACTGATCTTAGCCGATGATCGGGCAAGTTTTTTTAGCGAGACGGAAGAGATTCTGGCCGAACTGGAACTGACCCTCCGCGTTTATGATGAAGCGGCTGAAGCGGCGGCGGGGGGTATCTTCGAGGCCGCTATCGAGCGCGCACCGGTGTTGCAGCCGATCCTGAATGCGCCACCACTGCAAGAAGTGCTGGTGCAGACCAACCAGTTTATCGAGATTGAGCGGGAAGATGTGGCGCAATTGATCGGTCTGGGCGATGCACCGATACTGGTTGGTGTCCGGCACGGCCAGGGCTATATCTATGTCAGTTCGGCGACCTACCCCTTCACCAACGCCGGGCTTGACGATGAGCGGAATGCTGATCTGGTGCTAAATCTGCTGCGACGCGTTCCGGATGGAGGGCGCATCCTGTTTGATGAGTATCATCACGGCTTCTTTACACCACCCTCACTGCGCTCGGTGGTTTTGAGCAATCCCTGGGGTTGGGCACTGGTCTATGCGCTGGCGGTGCTGGTGGCCTACTTGATCCTGACGGGTCGCCGCTTTGGGCAACCGGTTCCGTTACGTGAAGAGGTCACGCTACGGAGCAGCGCCGAGTATGTCGAGAGTATGGCCGATCTGTTTCAGCGCGGCGGCAAGCGCAACTTTGTCCGCCGGCACTACTACATGGCCTTTAAGCGCCGGTTGGCACGGCCCTACGGCATTAACCCTAACCTCGACGACGAAGCCTTTGTGTCCGAGTTGTCCCGCCAGCGCGATGTTGATGCGACGGTCTTGCGGGGGCTACTGGATCGTCTGCGCCAGTCGCAGATCGGTGAGGAAGCGCTGCTGCGTGCGATTGCCGAGACAGATGGGGTTGAGGTGAAGCGGAAAGCGTAAGGCGCGAGGCAGGGGCGCAGTCGTCGGCACTGCGAAGTATTACTACACATTACGGAAAACAGAATCTATGCGTGCATCGCTGCAACCAATGTTGGATCTGCTCGACGAGGGACTGCGTCTTTACCGACGCGGTTTTGTGGGCTTTGTGCTACTTGCGGCGCTCTGGCTGGTACCGGTTGCCATCGGGATCGGTTTGTCGATAGCGGCGATCCGGTTCTGGGGGGAAAATGCGTTACTGCTCTTGCTGCTGGGATGGATGCTGCTCCTGGTGCCGCTTGTGGGCTACCTGATCGGTGGTCTCAGCCGGGCCACGCTTGCGATTCAGCAGGAGCAACCTATCCGGGTAGCCCAGGCACTGGCAATCCCGCCCTTGCGCGTGGCGGGGATGGGCTGCTACAGTATTGTACTCTACATCATCACAAATATCCTCTTCTCAATCGTTTCAATAGCCTGCTTTTGTCCCCTCTATTTTGTTATGTTTGCGGGCTTCAGCGGGATCGGTGCATTTGCATCCGAAGCAGGCAATGTTGGCAGCATACTGGCGGTGATTGTGCGTGTGCTCCTCGTGCTGGTTATAATCCTGTTCTATGGTGCGAGCCTGGTGCTCAGCGGGGCAACGTATAGCGTGCTGGTCTACGGCATGCAGCCGTTTGTGCTGGAAAGCAATACAGCAGGTGAGACAATTCAGCGCAGTATTGATCTGCTTACGTACCGGTTTGGCACAAACCTTCTGGCATTTGTGCTCACCAGCGCGATTTTCGGGGCGCTGACGGTTGCAGTAACGATTGCTATCGGAGTGTTACTACCGCTGCCGCTGTTCATCGCACTGGGGGAGGAGTCGCTGGTGGCACAGGGTGTAAGCGCCAGCGCATGGCTGTTGGGATTAATCGTCGTTATACCGCCAGTGCCTATCTGGATGGTGCTGCTCTACCAGCGCAATGTTGTGGCGCGCTATGGCACGGATCTGGCCGAGCGCATCGGCGCGGTAACCCGGCAACCGGCAGTCGGTAGTGAGCCTGACATCTGACAATGAGTTATCGAGAGGGATACATGCATGATTGTTCAAGAGGTAACAGAGCGGATTCGGGCTGAGGCCGGCAAGGTACTGGTGGGACAGGAAGAACCGTTTACGTTTATTCTGGTGGCGCTCTTGACCGGCGGACATGTGTTGCTGGAGGGTGTCCCCGGCACTGCCAAAACCTTGATGGCAAAGACGCTGGCCCAACTGGTCCAGGCCGATTTTAAGCGCGTCCAGTTTACGCCCGACCTGATGCCTTCCGATGTGATTGGCACGCAGGTCTACGAGATGGGCTCAGGCCAGTTCCGGCTACGCAAGGGGCCGATCTTTACCCAGGTGCTGCTGGGAGACGAGATCAACCGCGCCCCCGCCAAAACTCAGAGCGCCCTGTTGGAGGCGATGGAAGAACACCAGGTGACTATCGAAGGGCAGCGCATCGCTCTGCCGGAGCCCTTCTTTGTGCTGGCAACCCAGAACCCGGTCGAGTACGAGGGCACCTACCCGTTGCCGGAGGCACAACTGGATCGCTTCCTCTTCAAGGTGCTAATCGACTACGCCCCACCAGAGGTAGAGATGGAGGTGCTGCGGCGCTACAACCAGGGCTTCGACGCGCATCACCTGGAGCAGGCCCGGTTGCAGCCGGTCATTACGCCGCAGATGCTGAAGGAGTGCCGCGCCGCCATTCGGGAGATCCAGGTAGACGACGGCATTATCAAATATATCTCCGACATTGTGCAGGAGAGTCGCCGGAGCCTGGATCTGGTACTGGGCGGTTCAATGCGCGCCAGTATTGCGCTGCTGCTCGCCGGCAAAACTTTTGCCGCGATGCAGGGCCGCCAGTATGTCAGTCCCGACGATATCAAATTCCTGGTGCGCCCGGTCTACCGCCACCGCATTATTCTCAAGCCGGAAGCCGAGATCGAGGGGCTAACCGCCGATACGGTGATGGGGCGCATCCTGGCGCGGGTCGAAGTTCCCCGGTAGCGGACGCCGCCCGCGCCTATGAACGTTCCATGTTCCATCCGGACATCCGCTGCACCGGCGTCCCGACTTGAGCCAGATCAGGCTTGCCTGGTAGTATGCCGCTGCTCCGCCAAGCATCCCACCGGCTCAAGCCGGGACTCCCGGACATTCATATCCGGACTGTTTGCTCAAACCTCAGCAGCGCGTCCCTCCCGGAAACAACGCGGACGCGCAGAAGCGCATCCCTACCAGAACATTCCGATACACTAATGTTCGCCCCGACGCACAGCCAACTGGCGATCCAGCATAATCAAAGCTGCCCCCTGACCACCGGTCATCTTGAGCAGTTCGACAATCTCAGTGGCGCTCTTCTCCTCCTCAACCTGCTCCTCGATAAACCAGTGCAGCATCACCTGCGTAGGATAATCATTCTCGCGGGTTGCCAACTCATAGAGCCGGTTGATCAGTGCGGTTACGGCCTGTTCATTCTCCAGCGCCTTCTGAAAGACATCGAGAGGAGAATCAAAATCGGTGGGCGGCTGGGCAATCCCCTGGATAATCACCCGACCACCCCGATCATTGATAAATTCAAAAAACTTCATCGCGTGGGCAGCTTCTTCCTGGTACTGCACGCGCATCCAGTGGGCAAACCCCGAGAGGTTGAGCGTCTCACAGTAGGCAGCCATCGACAGGTAGAGATGCGCGGAAGCAAGTTCGTACTTGATCTGGTCATTGAGTGCATCTTGCAGCGTCTGACTTAGCGTCATGCGGTATACTCCCTTTCTGATTATAGCGAGAACCTGCGCTTCCCGATTCACACCGACCTATTCAGGATGCAGCAGGAATCCCATTGTTTCCCCAAGTACCTGCCCATCAACGGGCTCCTCCACAATGGCAATTGTCCAGTCGCTGGCGTAGGGCACCGCCTGGAGATCAATCATCGGCAGGGCGCTGACAATCACAATCGGAATGTTGGCGGTGGCATCCTCGGCGCGCAACGTCTGGATCACCTCCTCTTCCGGCGTCCCCAGGCCGGGCAGCGACACCACAAAGAGTTGCGGCATATCGCTTCCCAATTCGTTGGGAGATTGTGTCGTAACAGCATAGGCCTCGGTCGGGATCAGCGCCGCCAGGCGATCACGAACGGCGGCATCGGTGGCAACGACGGTAATCGGCGTAGTCATAAGCAATCACTCCTCAACTTCCACTGACGGTGCTCCCGATTCTAGCACAGGCAGCGCTACTGCGCCAGTGCATTTAGCTTATGCATGGTCTCCCGGAGTGTCGCATAGAGTCCATGATACGTCTGATAGCAGGCGTCATAGTAGGACTGCCGGGTAGCATCGGGCGATGTATGGGTAAGCGTCTTCACGGCGGTATCACAGGCGGCCGCAACGTCGGCAAAGATGCCGGTACCCACGCCGGCCAGCAGCGCGGCACCATAGGCCGGGCCTTCTTCGACGGCCGGGACTGCTACTGCAGTCCCATAGATATCGGCCTGCATCTGTCGCCAGAGCGGACTACGGCCCCCGCCACCGGTCACATGGATTTGATTGGTCGGTATGCCCAACTCGCGCATAATCTCCAGGCTGTCACGCAGAGAGTAGACCACGCCTTCCATAATGGCGCGGACCAGGTGCGCGCGCTTGTGGCGCATTGTCAACCCAATAAAGCCCCCCCGTGCCAGCGGATCCATGTGTGGCGTGCGCTCCCCCGACAGGTAGGGCAGAAAGAGCAATCCCTCCGCGCCCGGCGGAACCTGGGCGGCCTCGGCGGTCAACTCATCGAAGCCGGGTGCCCCCGATTGCGGACCTGCTTCGGGCATCGATCCGACAATCGCGGCAAGCTGACTGCCGATAGCCGACACGCCCAGCAGATCACGCAACCAGCGAAACGATCCCCCGGCCGCCAGGGTGACACCCATCAGATGGTACTTGCCCGGCACGGCATGGCAGAAAGTATGCAGCCGTCCGCGCGGGTCAAGCGTCAGGTTATCACAGTGGGCAAAGAGTACGCCGCTGGTCCCCAGGCTGCTGCTGAGCATACCCTCGCGGATCACCCCCGTTCCCACCGCAGCGGCGGCATTGTCGCCACCCCCGGCAATAATCGGCAGTCCGGCCGGCAGTCCCAACATGGCGGCAACATCCGGCAGCAAATGGCCGGTGATCTCCGGACCCTCGTACACCTGCGGGAACCAGTCGCGCGGCAGATGCAGCCGCTCCAGGATTTCATCGCTCCAGTCCCGGGTATGCAGATCGAGCAGCAGCGTCCCGGCGGCATCGCTGGCATCGGTAGCAAAATCGCCACTAAGCAGATAGCGAATGTAGTCTTTGGGCAACAGAACGCGCCGTACCCGCGCATACTGTTCCGGCTCGTGGTTGCGCAACCAGAGGATCTTGGGAGCCTGGAAGCCGGTCAGGGCCGGGTTGCCGGCGATCTCCGACAGTCGGGTTTCGCCCACACGGTAGGTAATCTCGGCACACTCGGCGGCGGTACGCTGGTCGTTCCAGAGCAGGGCCGGCCGGATCACCGCGCCCTGGGCATCGAGGAAGACCGAGCCATGCATCTGGCCGGTTAACCCCAGGCCGGCAATCGCGCTCGTGTCGATACCCGCCTGCGCCACCACAGCACGCAGGGCCGCCTGGCTGCCGCGCCACCAGTCGGCGGGATCTTGCTCACTCCAGAGGGGCTGCGGCGTGAAGATAGGATACTCCGCTGTGGCCGCGGCCAGCACCTCCCCGCTTGCATCCGTGAGCAAGGCTTTTGCACCGGTTGTACCAACATCAAGACCAAGCAGGTAGGCCATGGTTTCCTCGCTTAGGCGCACCGAGAACTAAGAGACTGTCTGAAAAGATGATTCACGTCGGTCACACGGCATGCGGGGTGCCC
>CAKZQX010000654.1 GCA_937141995.1 uncultured Chloroflexaceae bacterium
GTGGAGTTGGGCAAACTGCACAGTGGACCGCGCTACACCTACAGCCCGGATGCGATCTACTCGCACCTGGTCTACAGTGCCCGCGCCGCCGATGTACGCGATGTCCTGGTTGACGGGCACTTTCTCCTGCGTGACCGCGCGCTGCTCACCCTGGATGAGGCGCAGGTGTTGCAGCAGGCCCAAACCATCGCCGACCGGATCAATCATTTTCTGGCAAGCCGCGAGGCAAATCTGCTCGATAAAATCCTCGCCATTGGTGGCGTGGCGCAGGCTGAGATCTTCGAGATCCAGGTCAAGGCCCATGTCGGCGCGAGTGGTGCAGAACAGGTGGCGCAACTGCTGGCTCATCCCGACATCACCGTCACCAAGGCCAGCGAACGGACACAGTATGACACCTACTTTCTGTTTCACAATGGCGAACGCGAGCGTATCCGCATCCGCGAAGACCACCGGCTCGATCCGGGCGCGCGGCTAGAGCCAAAGTATACCATCACGCTGGTCTTCGAGACGCTACGGGATGAATATGCTTCGGCCATTCTGCTCTCGCGGGCGCGCTATACCGCGCAGGCGGATCACTCGCTCCGTTTCTACCGCGAGTATTTCCAACCCGATACCGTAATCGATATCGAGAAACGCCGCCGGCGCTGGCGAATTGTGTACAAGGGTGAAGACTTTGCGCTCAACCTGGATACACTGGGGGGCAACCGTACTCCCGGCCCGTATCTGGAAATCAAAAGTCGTACCTGGAGCCGCAAAGATGCTGATGCGCGCGCGCGCATCATCGGCGACCTGCTGGCCCTCTGTGGCCTGGACGAGGGCGCGCTGGTCAAGCAGGAATATATCGAGATGGAATAATGCGTCATTTTGTAGTCCATACTGCGTTGTGATCGTCATACACACTATGTGCGCACTGCGCAAGAGGAGTCACTCCGTGAAACAACATTCTGACCTCTATCTGATTGGCCTGACGGGTGGAATTGCCTGTGGAAAGAGTACTGTGCTGGCGATTCTCTCTGCACTGGGAGCCCGCACCATTGATGCTGACCGGGTGACGCACCGGGTACAGCAACCGGGCAAACCAGTTTATAAGCAGATTGTCGCTGCATTCGGCACTAATGTGCTTACCCGTCCGGGCGGTCCCATTGATCGGCGCAAACTGGGCGATCAGGTCTTTAGTGACAAGACCGCGCTTCAGCAGTTGGAGAAGATCGTCCATCCCGCCGTACGAACCGAGATTGGCGAATGGCTGGAGCAAGTCGCGCATGGGAGTGGACATGGTAGCCGTGAGCAACCTCTGGATCGACCGGTTGCGGTGATCGACGCCATTAAACTGCTTGAGTCAACCTGGGCCGAGCAGTGTGACTCAATCTGGGTCGTGACATGTACCGAGGAACAGCAGGTCGAGCGCCTGGTACAGACCCGGGGCATGAGTGAAACCGAGGCTCGCCGGCGGGTTGCCGCGCAACCGCCCCAATCCAACCGACTGGCGCATGCCGACGTGGTTATTGACAACAGCGGCACCCAGGACAAAACCCGCGCCCAGATCGAAGCAGCCTGGGCCAAGATCATCGGGCGTCCATAGCGTATCCAGCGAAATGCAGGTGTAACAGCAGTGGCTCGGCACCCTGACCATGCCGCGTGAAACCGCAGTATTGACAGGTAAACTGACCTGGAATCGGGTTGCCGGACCACGGCTGAACCGTGTGCCGGCTCAGTTCGGTTTGCCTCCACTAGTCCTATCCAGGTATGCTTCTATTATTCGAACCACGTCTCTCAGGCGCACAGGTTTACTCAGATAGGCATTCGCCCCGGCCTTCAGACAGCGTTCCTCATCACCGGGCATTGCCAGCGCAGTCAAGGCAATAATCGGCGTATTACACAGCATAGCACGGATTTGCCGAATAGCTTCCAGGCCGTCTATGCGGGGCATCTGGATATCCATCAAAATCAGGTCGGGTGATTCCTCGACGGTGCGCTGGATGGCTTCTACACCATTCCGTGCCACACTAACCTGATAACTATGCACATGCAAGTACTCCGAAAGCATCTCGATAGTCGTCTCATTATCATCAGCGAGCAAAATGCGTGGTATGTTCTCCGGAACTGCTGTTTCGGGCACAACAACCAGAGCGGTGGATGGTGTCGCCGGATGTCCGGGAAAGATTGTGGTAATCACCGCCTGGAGTTGCGCGCGGGAGATCGGTTTCACCAGAGAGGCGACTGCCCCCAGTGCCTCGGCCTGTTTCGGCTCATCTATAACCGAGACTACGACAACCGGAATATGCTGCGTACGCGGATCGGCTTTGAGGGCTTGTAATATTGACCAGCCCGAGATATCATTCAGCAGAATATCCAGGAGAATAATATCCGGCTTAATATCAAGTGCCTGATTGACGGCGTCACGACCGCGTGTGGAAATAACCGACTGCATACTCATTTCGCTCAGGTAGCGAGCGATCTGATCGGCGGCGGTAAGCGAGTCCTCGATAACCAGCGCCCAGTGCGGCACATCATCGGAAGCCGGGGCAGCCGGAGTTGCCGGGGCAGCCGGGGAAGTTACGGAGTGGACAGACGTCAAGCGGGGGAGGGTAATGGTGAAGCGACTACCCTGGCCGACCTCACTCGCAACCGCAACACTGCCGCCATGCATCTCTGCCAACCGCATTACCAATGACAACCCCAGTCCAGTGCCGTCATGCCGGCGGTTCAGCCCACCATCAATCTGCGAAAAGGGTTTGAACAGCCGCTCCAGATGTTCCGGTGCAATGCCGATCCCCGTATCCCACACAGTAAAGTACACCTGATTATGTTCAGTATCCGTTGTCACCTCCAGGCCAATCTGCCCGCCTTCCGGCGTAAACTTGACAGCGTTACTCAACAGGTTGACCAGGATCTGTTTCAGGCGGCGCTCATCAGCCTGCATTGAGGGAACATTCATCTGGAACGACTCGATAACGCGCAGGTTCTTCTTCTGGGCAACCTGTTTGATCATCCGCAGACTGGCCTGGCAGACGAATTCAATGGCGACATCGTCAAGCAATAACTCCTCACGCCCGGCCTCAATTTTTGCCAGATCCAGAATATCGTTGATCAGTGTCAGTAAGTGCCGTCCACTCTCCTCGATGGTTTGTAACGAAAAATGCTGTTTCTCGGTGAGTTTGCCGTACACCTCTTCTTGCAGCGCTTCGGATAACCCCAGGACAGCGTTGAGTGGTGTACGTAGTTCGTGGCTCATATTTGCCAGAAACTCATCTTTGGCCCGTACGGCCCGCGCCAGTTCCGCATTGGATAAGCTTAACTCGGATGTACGTTCGGCCACGCGCTGCGTCAGTATGGCCCGCTCGGTCTGGAGTGCGGCCTCGGCCTGTTTGCGTTCGGTAATGTCGGTTGCAATCCCCCCGATAGCGATGATTTGCCCATGCAGATCATAGATCGGAAACTTTATCGTGAGGTACGTATGCAGCCCATCGTCAAGGGGGACTTCCTCTTCAAACTCAATCGCTGTGCCAGTCATGACAATGCGCTGGTCATTGGAGCGTACTTGCATAACAAGCTCACCGTTACTTGAAAACAGATCTTGATCGGTTTTGCCCATGAATGCTTCGATAGGGATGTGCATGAGCATTGCCAGTTGCTCGTTGACCAGCAGATAGCGCCCCTCTAGATCTTTAGCAAAAACCACGGCGGGTGAGTAGTTGAGAAATCCCTGCAGAAATGCCTGGCTTGCACGCAGGGCCGCTTCTTCCTGAACCCGCGCGGCAATATTCTGTACAAGCGAGAGTGCCGATACCAGATGTCCGTCGGCATCGTAGAATGCGGCACTGTACCATTCACAGGGGATTACCACGCCATTGCGGGTCAAGTTCCGATTAGACATACAAGCATACTGCGCTGTCCCATCAAGCAGGCGCGTTACAATAGTTGCCACAGACTCCTGATCTTCCGGGTAGACCAGATTCAACTCATTCCAATACTTCCCAATCACTTCATCGGCCCGCCAACCAAAGAATGTTTCTGCCTGTTGGGACCAGTGCTGTACCCGGAAATCCTGGTCCCACTCGATAACGGCCAGCGGGAGTTCCTGTAGGTAGAACCAGGACTGATGCTGCATATCACCGTAATGCTCAACTGTATTAAGGTGCTGGTATAACCGGGCGTTCTCTATGCGGAGTTGGGCAATTTCTGCCTGTAATTGTTCTATGGTTACTGCATTGACACTCATAAAAGTCTCCAACTACTCAAGACAGAACCAGGCAAGTTATACGGGTAGAAGTGAGTGGTTGTAGTTGTGTGGTTCTATACTACTTATATGACTCACCCATCTGAACAGGTGAACTAGTGAGACAAAGGAGAAAGCTGTTTATGTAAGTACAATGTTAGTCATTATACCGTAACTTCGTTCATAAAACCACCATCTCATAGTCAATCGATCTGATTCGCAGCGGTAAAAGAGAACGGCAATGGGAAATCAGTTTCATGCATTGGGAGGATGAGAAGCCAATGATGCAAACACGCTACAGCGTTCTTCCCTTCTTACCTCCCGCCGTCCGCGCCCACGAAGAGCAGACGCTGGGAGCGGGTGACGGCGGGTACGGTGATGTTGGTGGGATTGCAGGCGGGTTACTCCGCGCCGGCAACGCATGCTGCTGGAGGTTACACCACGGCAATGGCCGCCGGCAGCACCACTCTGCCGGCGCCGCTGACCTCGGCACTGCTGGCCTGGTGACTCTTTGACGAACCGCTGGGACCGCTGGGACTGCTCGGCGGGCGCTACTGCTGGGGGCGATGTTGCTGCTGTACCTGACGGCGCGGCGGTAGTGTGGTATAGGCTTCGCGCTGCTCACTTTCCGCCAGGACAAATAGTCCGTTCGCGTCAGCCGCCTGGCAAATAATCGGACTATGGGTCGTGACCAGGAACTGTATCTTTGGGAAGCTGCGCTTCAGCCAGAAGCTGATCTCGCGCTGCCATTCCGGGTGCAGGTGAGCATCAACTTCGTCAATCAGCACTACACCGCTACGGTTCATAGACAGATGCCCGTTCGTATCATGGACAGCCAGTCCGTTGATAATGTAGGCGTTGAGCAGGTGGTGAATGAGGTCCGACACCAGGGCGAGCAATACCGTTGCGATCAACCAGCCAGAGACCATCCGAGTCAACCCGTACGACACGGATCTGGTTCGGCATCAAGTCATCGTTAAGCAATGTCATAAGTAACTCGAGTTGATCACCTTCCGCTTTCCGGTTCTCCAGTTCCCTGAATTTTAGTTCAGCAGTCAGGTGTCGGTCTCGGCTCTATGCAGAACAGGAAACCACGCAAGAACGCGGAAGAACTTTTTCGTTCTTCCGCGTTCTGATGGGCTATGCTGGTGGAGCGAAGGAGACTCGAACTCCTGACCCCCTGCGTGCAAAGCAGGTGCTCTCCCAACTGAGCTACCGCCCCAACACAACGGTAGATTGCGGATGATCAATCCGCAATCTACCTGATTGCTTCCCTATGGTGGGCGCACCTGGACTCGAACCAGGGACCTCAATCTTATCAGGATTGCGCTCTAACCAACTGAGCTATGCGCCCGTCTCACACTCGCGGGATTATAACATGTGTCTCAGGGGGTTGTCAAGGGATTTGACGACATACCCCCGACATATGCGCGATATGCGGTTCGCAAATGGCTGCAACGCAACCACACTCCAGACTTGCGGTACAATAGCGCGGGAGAATTTCCTTCCGGTTATGTGATGTGTCGTCCACGAGGGGAATACATGGATTTTACGGGAAAGATTGGACTGGTCACCGGCTCGTCGCGGGGTATCGGGCGGGCGATTGCGCTGCGCCTGGCCCGCGCCGGCGCGGATATTGTCGTCAACTTTTTTCGGAACCGCGCTGCCGCCGAGGAGACCGCCGAGGCGATTCGCGCACTGGGGCGGCAGGCGTTCGTTGTGCGTGCCCATGTCGGCGATGAGGCCAAAATCGATACGCTGTTTGCGGCGGTGCGCGAGCAGGCAGGTGGGTTGGACATCCTGGTGTGCAACGCGGCCAGCGGCTTCTTGCGGCCCGCGATGGAGCAGGATACGCGGGGCTGGGAGTGGACCCAGAATATCAATGCGCGGTCGTTGCTGTTATGCGCGCAGCGGGCTGCTCCGCTGATGGCAGCGCGGGGTGGCGGCGCGATTGTCGGCATTAGCAGCCTGGGCAGCAACCGGGTGCTGCCGGACTATGTGGCCGTCGGGGTAAGCAAAGCGGCGATTGAGACGCTAACGCGCTATCTGGCGGTGGA
>CAKZQX010000655.1 GCA_937141995.1 uncultured Chloroflexaceae bacterium
TTGGGCGTGAACGACAGGTGACTGATGTCCCCGCCGAGATGATTGACAAAGTTGCCGCTGCCCGCCAGGAGTTGATTGAAGCGGTTGCGGAAACCGACGATGAGTTGATGCTGCTCTATCTCGAAGGGGAAGAGTTGAGTAACGAGGAACTACGGCGTGGTCTCCGCAAGGCTACCCTTGAGTATAAACTTGTGCCGGTGTTGTGTGGTTCCGCCCTTAAGAATAAGGGTGTGCAGAAGTTGCTTGACGCGGTTATCGACTACCTGCCGTCACCGATTGACCGGCCGGCAGTGCAGGGTACGTTATCGGCAACCAAAACCACCGAGGATGAGGACGCCACGGTCGTTACGCGTGAGACGAGCGACGACGCGCCCTTTAGCGCGCTGATCTTTAAGATCGTTGCCGACCCCTACGTGGGTAAACTGGCCTACTTCCGGGTCTACTCGGGCCGCCTCGAATCGGGCTCCTATGTGCTTAACACCATCAGTGGTCAGCGTGAGCGTGTCGGGCGGATCGTGCAGATGCATGCCAATCACCGCGAAGATGTGCCGGAGATCTATGCTGGCGATATCGCCGCGCTGGTCGGGCCCAAGCAGAGTGTCACGGGTGATACGATCTGTGATCCGGAGCATCCGGTTGTCCTGGAGAGTATCCGCTTCCCCGAGCCGGTGGTTGAGGTGGCAATTGAGCCCAAGACGAAGGCCGACCAGGATAAACTGGGGATGGCGCTGGCCCGTATGAGCGAGGAAGATCCGACCTTCCGGGTCTATACCGACCAGGAAACGGGGCAGACCATTGTGAAGGGCATGGGCGAGTTGCACCTTGAAGTGATTGTTGACCGGATGCGCCGGGAGTACAAGGTTGATGCCAATCAGGGCAAGCCGCAGGTTTCTTACCGTGAGGCGATTACGCAACTGGTAGATATCGAGGGCCGCTTTGTGCGGCAGTCCGGTGGTAAAGGTCAATACGGGCATGTCAAAGTCAAGTTTGAGCCGATGGACCCCGGCGGCGGCTTTGAGTTTGTGAATGCCATTGTTGGTGGTGTGGTTCCGCGCGAGTATATCCCGGCAGTTGAGAGTGGGATCAAGGAGGCGATGCAAACGGGTGTTGTCGCCGGGTATCCGGTTGTAGACCTGAGGGCAACGCTCTACGACGGGTCATACCACGAGGTGGACTCCTCTGAAATGGCCTTTAAAATCGCCGCGTCAATGGCGCTCAAGGATGGTGTGCGCAAAGGCAAGCCCATTCTGCTTGAGCCGATCATGAAGGTGGAGATTGTGACGCCGGAAGACTTCCTGGGTACCGTCCTCGGTGATCTTAACTCACGGCGCGGGCGAGTTGAGGGGATGGACAACCGGGGGAATGCCCAGGTTGTGCGCGCCATGATCCCGCTGGCAACGATGTTTGGCTATACCACGGATCTGCGCTCGGCAACGCAGGGTCGGGCAACGTCTTCGATGGAGTTTGACCACTATGAAGCAATGCCGGACTATCTGGCTCAGGAAATTATTGCCAAGCGTAGTTCATAGGCTGGCCGACTTCATTCTTGCGGGTATTTGAAGGCACGGTAGCAAGACAAGCGGCGGGAGCAGTGAGGGATTACACGACGAATCAGAAGATAACCGGGCCGGTATTGCTGACTGCGCCTTCCTGGGATGATTATGAACTGATCGACGCAGGCAGTGGGCAGAAATTAGAACGGTTTGGTCGTTATCGACTGGTTCGGCCGGAACCCCAGGCAATCTGGGCTCCATCGCTCCCGCTGGATATATGGAATCGGGCGGATGCGCAATTTAAGCGGACCCGCCACGACGATAGTCCGGGTGAGTGGGTTCGGAATCAACCACTGCCGGAGCAGTGGTTGTTGCACTATGACAATCTACGTCTGTGGGTGCGGTTAACGCCCTTTCGGCATACGGGTATTTTCCCGGAGCATACCGCGCACTGGGAGTGGATGCAGCGACAGTTGTCGGCGGGAGCCCGACAGTCGAGCGTGCTGGTGTTGTTCGGGTACACCGGGCTCACCACACTTTTCGCGGCCCAACTGGGTGCGCGGGTCTGTCATGTTGACGCCTCGCGTCCGGCAGTGCGCTGGGCCCAGGCCAACCAGGAAGCCTCGGATCTGCTGGAGCGACCCATCCGCTGGATCATTGACGATGTGATGAAGTTTGTACGGCGCGAGATCCGGCGCGGTTCACGCTATGACATGATCGTTATGGACCCGCCGGTTTTTGGGCGTGGGCCGAAGGGCGAGATCTGGCGACTCGGCGAAGCACTCCCGGAACTTCTCACGCTCTGTACGTCAATTCTGAGCCAACAGCCGGTGGGGGTTCTGGTGAATGCCTATGCGACCAACTTCTCGTCGATTGCACTGTATAACACCCTGGCAGCAGTGATGCATCCCTATGCCGGGAATGTATCCGCCGGGGAACTTGCGCTGTATGATACGACGGCGCAACGGTTATTGCCCACCGCGCTCTATGCGCGCTGGAGTTCAACATAGCGGATCGGTCGTATGACCGGACTTGCGATTCATTCCGTTGAAATGAATGGTGCAGATCATGAAGCCTGGAAGGCAGTACTGTCTTCCGGGCTTTACTAAGGGCAATGGGAGTACTCCTCCCGGACGGCAACGCAGATCTATAGTACACCAGTACAACCTATCTATCCCAATCCGTTCAATTCTCACCATAACACTGCGGCAGAGCACGGAGTAAAACAACGTGTCTACGGGATTTGTGTTTCTGTCGCACAGATGTCAAGTAAATCGTCAACTATTGAGTGAGGAATTAACCTATGGCAAAGCAAAAGTTCGAGCGCACGAAGCCGCATTTGAATGTCGGCACGATT
>CAKZQX010000656.1 GCA_937141995.1 uncultured Chloroflexaceae bacterium
CCCTGTGCATCATGGCTGACTTTGCCCAGCAGCTGGGCAAGGATGCGGCTGAGTACCAGGAGATGATCGAGAAGGTGAAAAAGGGATTCGGCCGTTTTTGGAATAAAACGATGGGCTACTGCTACGATGTTATTGATGGCCCAGATGCCGATGGCCTGGATGGCAGCTTGCGACCCAACCAACTGTTTGGTATTTCGCTGCCGCACAGCCCCCTCACCGAGGAGCAGCAGCGCGAATTCCTGGTACCGCTGGCGAGCGGGCAGGCGTTGGGCGCTTTCTCCCTCAGCGAGCCGGGAGCCGGGAGCGATGCCGCTTCCCAGAAGACCACCGCCGTGCGGGAGGGCGATAGCTATGTGATCAACGGCGTCAAGAACTGGGTCACGAATGGCGACCATGCCGACACAATTATCCTGATGGCGATGACCGACCCGGGCAAGGGCCACCGGGGCATCTCGGCGTTCCTGGTGGATACGCACGCATCCGGGGTGAGCGTGATCAAGGTGGAGAATAAGCTGGGCATTCGCAGCGCGCACAGTTGCCAGATGGCCTACGACAACTACCGTCTGCCGGCCTGGCGGCGGTTGGGCGAAGAAGGCCAGGGCTTCAAGATTGCGATGACCATCCTCAATGCCGGGCGGATCGGCATCGCGGCGCAGGCGGTCGGGATTGCCCAGGGTGCATACGAGGCGGCGCTCAACTATGCGCAGGTGCGCGAGCAGTTCGGCCAGCCGATTATTGAGTTTGAAGGCGTCGGGTTTACGCTGGCGGATATGGCGACCCGGATCAAGGCGGCGCGGTTGCTGACCTACGCGGCGGCCTGGCGTAAGGATCAGGGGCTGGATTATATCAAAGATGCGGCGATGGCGAAGCTCTTTGCCTCCGAGACGGCGATGTGGGTGGCGACCAAGGGAGTGCAGGTGCATGGCTCTAACGGTTACAGCAAGGAGTATCCGGCCGAGCGTTTCTTCCGCGATGCCAAGATTACCGAGATCTATGAGGGTACCAGCGAGATTCAGCGGCTGGTGATTAGCCGCGAGATTGCGAAAACCTAGCGTTACCGCTTCATGCTACTTCACAACAATGGTATAATATGTAACAGGATTTACGCGTCAGGTATTCAAACCGGACGTTTGATTGGACAGAAAACAGACGCGCCTGTGGCAGCATGGTACTCGTTTACCTTTTTTACAAAAACCTGCACTTTCCTGCCGGAGGCGCAGTATGCCTGTTCGTAGAGCACCGCGTAACTCCATGGTTGTAAGAAGTCTATAGCGTAGGAGTCTCGTATGGAACTCGAACGCCTCAATCGCCCCGGCGCGAAGCAGGTGCTTGCGCTGATTGGTCTTGGTGGTCTGCTCGCGTTTGCGTTTATCGTCGGAACGTGCGTCTTTATGTGGTAATCGGGATACCAATCCCGCCATACATCACGGAGTTGGCACCTCGAGACCCTGGAAGATCGCTCTGGGGTCTCGGCTGCGTTTACGGGGTATTCAGGAGGGAACCATGCTTGAAGAGTTATCGGTACGCACGCCGAACCAGGAGTGCCTGGTTGAAATAACTGACCAGGTTGCGCAGGTTGTGCGCCGGCAGCAGGTTGAGTCGGGGACGGTGTTTCTGTATGTACCCCATACCACCTGCGGTATCACCATCCAGGAAAACGCCGACCCGGGCGTGCAGCACGATATGCTGATGGTGTTGCGGCGAATTGTGCCCCGCAACGACCAGCAGTATCGGCATATTGAGGATAACTCGGCCGCACATCTGCAGGCCAGCATGATGGGCTTCTCCCACTTTGTCTTTGTGGAGCGGGGAGAATTGGTACTGGGACGCTGGCAGACGCTCTATCTGGCCGAGTTTGATGGACCGCGCACCCGGCGCGTGCTGGTTAAAAGTGTGCGTGATTAGGCCAGGGCATCCCCGGCTTCGATCATATTCTCCAGCCGTCGGAGCGCATCAAGTTGCTTGCTGTCGGCATGTGGCTGCCCGACATGCAGCGGCTCCTGCTCCTCGCGCCCCAGGTAGTAGGTCATGCTGTGTAGCACCGCAACCGGGTCAATACTGCGGACCCACACCCCCTCGGGCACATGCAGAATAATCGGCGCATAGTTCAGGATTGCGCGCACACCCGCTGCCACAAGTATATCCGTTACCTGCTGCGCGCGGGCAGCCGGGACGGCCACAATTGCCAGCCGGATGCCATGCTCGCGCACAATCGAGGGAATATGCTCATCACTCTGAATAGTTAGCCCGGCGACCTCCTCCCCAACCTTCTCTGCATCATTATCAAACAGGGCAACGATATAGATCCCCTTGCTGCGAAACCCCTCGTAGCGCGCAATGGCCTGCCCCAGGTGCCCCACACCCACCAGCGCAACCGGCCACTCGTGGGTCAATCCGAGGATGGTTTCGATATGATTGAGGAGTTTCTCCACATCGTACCCAATGCCCTGCTTGCCGAATTCGCCAAAATACGAGAGATCCTTGCGGATCTGGGCCGCCGTAACATTGATCCGCTCGCCTAACTCTTGCGATGAAACCGAGTGGATTCCCTCTTGCAAAAGGTAGCGCAAACTGCGGGCATACAGCGGTAACCGACGAATAACAACGTCGGGTGGCAATATGTCTGGTCGTTCCACAACTGCCTCCTCCTCAGTGTGAGTGAACATTCGAGACACTACGGGCTCAACATAGCATCTCTGGCGCGGTAAGTTAAGTAATGTAATTCACAATACCCCATTTTGTGAAGTGTAGCACTTTAGTAGTCAAACTGTCAAGCTTTTGGCGAGAAAGAAGTTGAAGATGTGTTGTTTTGTGCGGGTATGGGTGCTTCTGCGGGCAGATTGTAGGGATTGATGCCTGAATGGTTATAAAAATATGTTTTGCAAGCCGATAGAGGAATAGGTTTTTGTTGGGGATGATCCGGTTCAGGCAGCGACATGCGGTAAGTGCATTATGACACAATTTATCTGGAGCAGCCTCTTTCAGTCTGTTGATCGACCCGAACGCCGGCTTCGTCTGCGGTCGCATGGGACTTTTTCCTTCTTCCGCCCTGCCGGGCCAACAACTGCGTAATTTATGCATTATGCATGCTATCCGCGTTCCGGCGGTTTGCGCCGCCCAAACCAGCCCGATCGCTCAACCTGGTGCGGTGGGGTGTCGAAGGCCGCTTCACCGGGACGCCGGCCGGGTTGCTGGTTGAGCCATGCGTCGCGGGTCTGCCGGGCATGGGTGAAGTGGGCTTCGAGGTGTTCGGCATCCGCCGCTTCCAGGTCATCGCGCATTGCAAGTAGGAAGCTGATAGTCTCGTTGATCCAGCGGGTCAGTGCGGTGCCATTGGTCAGGCAGATATCCCGGTACATGGTCGGGTCGCCCGATGCCGTTCGGGAGGTATCGCGGAAGCCGCTTGCGGCCAGCGGGGCCATCTCGCGCCATGCCGGGCTGCGACTGGTGACTTCAACCAGGGCGGTTGCCAGCAGGAAGGGCAGATGCGAGATCCCGGCGACATAGGCGTCATGCTCGGCGGGATCGATGTAGTAGGGTTTGGCTCCGACGGTTGTCACCAGCGCCTCAACCGCATCGATGGCCGTCTGCGGCACGGCGGCGGCGGGCGTGAGGCGTCGGTGGGCAGCACGCCGAACACCCCGAAGTCGGACACCTTCACGAAGTCCTTGTCGTCATCTCCTTCCACGAGGAAGACGTTGTTCGGGTTGAACCCTCGATGGATCACGCCGTTGTAGTGCGCATCGCGCAGCGACCGAGCCATCTGGAGCCCGAGCCGCACCGTGCGCTCCCAATCCAGCGAGCCCTCCCGGTCGAGCAACGACGCGAGCGATGGGCCGGGGACGAGCTCCATCGCGATGAAGAGCTCCCGGCGCTCCGACGCGCCGTAGTCGATCAGGGTGACCGTGTGCGGGTGGGAGAGCCGTGCGCTCTTGGCGATGAGGACGCCGAAGCGGCGAACGACCTCTTCGGTGGCTTGCTGCGCGGGGGGCATCAGCACTTTCACCACCACGGGGCGGTTCATGGGGAACTGCGTCGCGCGGTAGACGCGCCCGCTTCGCCCCTGCCCGAGAAGCGACTCCAGCCGGAATCGGCCCTGGATGACCGACCCGAGACGGGGGTCTGGACCGAACAGCTCTTCGTCCTCGAGTCCGTCGTTGCTGGACACCTGAGTCGCTCCTTGCTCCAGCCGTCTAGCAGCCGCCGATGGCTACCGTGATCACCCTTACGCTCGATGGTTCGAGCGGGCAAGTTCTCCGTCCGACCGGACCGCAACTCACGTGAGCCGACCTGTCGGTTCGAGGGGACTGTAGGTTGATGGTCGCCCCGAAGAAGCACTGCGCCTTGCCGCGCGCTCGGGAATCGGTGAGGACCCGAGGGTGGAGTCTCGGGACCCCAAGGGCGGCCCCAGCGATGCGGAGCTGGTCCGAGCCGCCCTCGAAGGGGATCGGTGGGCGCAGAACGCGCTCTTCACGCGGCACGCGCATCGGGCGAACGGCATGGCGCACCGCATTCTTGCCGCGGTGGACGTCGATGATGTCGTGCAAGACTCCTTTCTCACCGCGTTTCGCGATCTCGAGCGGCTTCAGGACCCCTCCAAGTTCGGAAGCTGGCTGGTCGGCATCGTGGTCCGCAAAGCAGGCAAGAGGGTGCGCCGTCGCGCGATCGGTCGGCGGCTGGGCATCGTCAACCCTGACGCTCCAGATGTGGAGACCCTCATCTCGAGCGATGCGCCGCCCGAGATTCGTGCCGAGCTGCGGGCGGCGTACGCCGTGCTCGACAAGCTGGCCAGCGACGAGCGTATCGCCTTCGTACTTCAGAGGGTGGAGGGCTACACGGTGAACGAGGTGGCCGAGACGATGAACCTCTCTCCCGCGACGGTGAAGCGCAAGGTGCGTCGTGCGCAGGACCAGATCGA
>CAKZQX010000657.1 GCA_937141995.1 uncultured Chloroflexaceae bacterium
TTCCATGGCGGCCGAGACGCAAACGACCTGGCGCGCGCGCATGCATCTGGTACGCCGGCGCCTGCTGGATATCCTCGCCACTGCCGGGGTTCAGCCGATGCATACCTCGGAACAGCCGTTTGACCCGCACCGGCATGTGGCCCTGGAAGTGGTTGTCGCCGGTGAGCAGCGTCCTGCCGGCATCATCGTTGCCGAACTACGCCGGGGCTACCTGGTGGGCAACCGGGTGCTGCGTCCAGCGGAGGTGGTCATTAGCAGTGCCTCCGGGGAGCCACCGCAGAGGGAACAGAACGGCGGCACGCATAGTTCCTGATGCGCTTGCCCCGGTTGGTACACGGCACTACGTGGTTATACTTCCCCGTACAGTCTGCATTTGCATCTGCTACACCTGTAACGTTATAATAGCGTTTAATCCCATCACAACTACATTGCTGATACCATTCAGATGGAACAATTGCCTGCCTTCCGGGTTAGTGACCACGCGAGTCCTGTAAATTACACGACTTACGCGGTGGTTCATCAAACCGGGCGTTTTATCCGGTGAACAGCAGAATCGCCTGCGGCAGCATGGTACATTTTGATCTTTTTTCCGCCCTGCCAGAGGCGAAATCTCCTGTCGGGTCAACGACCGCGTAAGTCGTGTACATTATAGGAAGAACAGACAAACATCGGACAAAGAACAAACCGGTTGTTCGATAATCGAGCACCAGAGACATTTTGTTCTGTGTTTCTTTGTTCTCTGTTCTTTATATTCCGTGTCAGATGTTTATCCACGAGTGGAGTTTCATGGCTAAACGCAAGTCAGCCCCTGCCGGCAAAGAACGGGGACGCAAAATTGACAAAACCACGGACCAGCGGCAACAGGGTCTACGTGCATTTCAAGCGGGACGCTTTGATAGCGCTATCACCGCCTGGGCAGAGTTGCACAAGCGCGATCCTGAGGTCAAGGTTGCGCTCGCCGAAGCCTATTTCCGGCGGGCGTTAAAGCAGTCTGCGTCGGCAGAGCAACTGGCCGATATGCGCCAGGCGGCTAAACTCTGTCCCGATGAACTGCGCTACCAGTATCATCTTGGATTGGCGCTGCATCGAGCCGGCGATCTCCCGGCGGCAATTCGGCAATACCATACAGTGCTTGAGCGGGATAACAGATGGACAGGTGCCGGGATGGCGCTGGCGCTGGCAACCCTGGAGCAGCATCCGCAGGCTGACATTACTGCCCTGCCGGGTGTCACACCCGATGTACGCACAGCCTTCGCGCCTGTGCAGACCCTGCTACAGGGCGAGGTGCCACCCCTGAATGGCGACAAACCCATTGAGCGCCTCTGGCATGGACTTGGTCATGTTCAGGTCAAAGATGCAGCGGCACGCGAAACCCTGGACGATAGCCGCACCTTGCCCGCCCCGCCTGCAACCAATGTGCGGCGCTACTACAAAGGAGTTGCGGCGGCACAGGCAGGCGACTACGATACGGCACTGCGCGATTGGCAGCATGCGCATGCGGCGGATATGCGCATGTCCTGGCTGCTGGATAATCTGGCGGCAGTCTGGACGGAGCGACTTGATGCACAACTGGCGAACGATGATCTGGCTGGAGCCCTGGCGACCGCGCGTGATGCCCTCACAGTCCCGATGAATAACAGTGCGCTTAACCAACTTCTGGTACAAACGCTGGACCGGGGGGCGCATGCAGCCGCAGCCACGGGCGACTGGTCCCAGGCGGCAGAACTCTGGGAAGGAGCGCGGCAGACGGTCAGCAGCAGTAGTGGGCTTGGCTCACCACGTCCGCTCCTGCATAACCTGGCCCGGGCGTACGAAGTCCAGGAACGCTGGTCTGAGGCAGCCGATGCGTGGCGCGCCATGCTGCGGACGCGTCCGCGCAAGAAGACAAAACAGACTGAGGAAGATATCACGGATGCGCAGTGGGACTGGGTGCGCAAGCGCATTATTGAATGTTACAAGCACGCCGGTCAACCCGGTGAAGCTATCACCCTGTTTCGCCAGGCAATCAAGGCCGATCCGGAAGACCTGGAGACGCGGTTGCAACTGGTTGATGCATTCGTGGCAAATGAGCAGGAGCAGTCGGCCGTCAATGAGCTCCAGCGCATTACCGACATTAATCCGGAGTATACCGAGGCGTACCTACGCCTGGTAAGTATTTACCTGCAACGCCGCGACTGGTACAATGCCGCGACACCCATCCAGAAACTTATCACCCAGAATCCCCAGCGCGAAGATCTGCGCCGTCAGGTTGCGCAGTTGTTACTGCTCCACGGCATTAACCAGAGTGAAGTAATGTTGTATGACGCGGCGATCAAAACATTCGAGAATGGGTGGCAGTTTGCCCCAGGCGACTACCGCTTCCCGCTCAATATTGCGCGGCTTTTGCTTAATCAGCGGCAAGAGCAAAAGGCGCACACCCTCCTGGAGCAGACCCTGGACCTGGCTGCCGATCAGCCGGATGCCTACATTCAGGTCATCGACACCTGGACCATCGAAGACAAGTTGGATGAAGTCCAGGCAGTCTTGAAGCGGGCCGAGGCAGACCTGTCGCCAACAGCCGAGTTCTACATGTCGCTGGGCATCACCCTGCTGATGCGTACCACCCCGCCCCCCAGGCTACCGTCACCGTTCGACCCGGCCCCACCGCCACCCCCAACCGAAGATGAGGATAGCCCCTGGACACAGATGGCACGCGAGGCGTTAGATCGGGCGGTAACACTCAAACCCGACGATCCCCGCCTGGCCGGGGGCATCGCCGCCGAGTTGATGTCCTTACGTCCCAAACTGGCACTGCGCTATGCCGAGAAATCTGCCGAGATTGGTCCGGACGAGCCGAATGCTTTGATGCTGCTGGGGTTGGCCCAGGCACTCAATGAACAAAAACCTGAAGCCAAGCAGACCCTGCGCAACGCCGCGCGACTGGCACGCCGGCAGGGAGATACCGCAATGGCGCAGGAGATCCAGAGCCTCCGGCGCGAAATTGACAGTCCCCTCTTCGGGATGGCGCTCCAGATGGGACCGTTCCTGGACGATTTTGATGAAGAAGGATTTGATGATTTCTTCATGTAGCACAGGACGAGGGAGCTAGATGACGAAACCGTATGTTGATCCATATGCCGTTC
>CAKZQX010000658.1 GCA_937141995.1 uncultured Chloroflexaceae bacterium
GTTGCTTCGTTGAGCGGAAAACTGCGGTCACAGTCGGTTGCATAGCGACTCTTCACCTGCACCCGAACCTGCGCACGTTCATCAGGCGCAGGGATATGACGCGGATCAGGATGAATACAGATCAAATCGTAGCCCTCGTTATTGGGTGGTGCTTTGTAGGTTAGGATGTTGCGGCGCATCAAATAGCCCATAACGAGGAATTCCGCACCTGCGGCAACCACTGGGAGGCGTAGCCAATTATTCTTCGCGTGAGCCACCATTACTCCTCATCAAAATAGTCCTGGTCAATCTTCTTCACGACATAGCGTGTGACTTCAGCGACGCCGACATTGTGATCAATCATCAGTTGGGCTAAGGTTTCGCCATCAATCAGGACGATTTACGAGTGCAACGACTACCCCGCTATGTCCTTCAACACTTTGCGTCCTCGCCTCCTCGCATCCGCGCCTCACCCGTTCACCGCCAACGCCAACGCCCCTACGACGTAGTCGCGGTTGGCCGGCTCTGGAGCATGTAGCCCACCCCGCGCACGCTCACAATGCGGGTGGGCGAGTCGGGATGCGGCTCGATCTTGCGCCGGAGCGCCCAGATCCGCGCCTTGATCAGATCGCGCGCCTCCTGTGGCGTTGAGTCGTAGCCCAGCACATTGCGGACAATCTGCTGCGGTGAAACCACATGCTCACAGTTCTGCGCCAGGTAGACCAGCAGACCAAACTCCCCGGTTGAGAGCTGCACCGGCGCACCCGCCAGCGTCACCAGATGCCGCTGCAGGTCAATCGTCAGATCACCCAGGTGGATGAACGACTCCTCCAGGGGTTCCACGACACCCGGTTGGACTGCTGTTTCCGCGGAATTGGCGCTATCCGCCAGTTGCAGCAGGCTCTCGCCCATGCGCCGCAGCCAGACCGCCTGATCTTCGCGCTTCTTGCGTTTTGAGAGCGCATCGGCGACGCTCTGCTCGATCTCACCCGGATTGCCGGGTTTCAAAATATAGTTGTGCGCGCCATGCTGCACCGCCGCAATCGCCGACTGGAGAGTAGCATAGCCAGTGAGAATAATAACTTCAATGTCAGGATCACGCTCGCGGGCCGCTACCATCACCTGCACCCCATCCACTTTGCGCAACTGTAAATCGGTCAGCAACAGATCAAACCGCTGTGCAGCGAGATATTCGAGCGCCTCTTCCCCACTACCGACACTGGTAACGTCATAGCCGGCCTGGGTCAGCATTACGTGCAACACTCGGCGGGCAACAGCTTCGTCTTCGACGACAAGAATATGTGGCTGGCTCATAAAAGACCCTCTATCAGATAGATGAAGAATGCAGATCTGGTAGCAGTGATGCCTCGTTTGCGGTGTGCGCAGGCTGCCCGGTCGTCGTGGATGTGTCACCGACGACCGGAAAGGTAACGGTGAACCGCGCACCACTTCCGGCAACATTTTCAACGCTAATGGTTCCACCCTGATCTTGAACAATGGTCCGGCACACGGCCAACCCCAGCCCACTGCCGTCGGACTTGGTCGTGACGAAAGCATCAAAGATCTGTTCATGCAACAGGTCCGGTACTCCGCTGCCGGTATCTTCAACCTCGATAACAACAAAAGAACCGGTTTCATCGGACGCGGCGGCCAACTGTTCGCCGGAGGCATGCCGGGGCTCTTCGTGGAGAAAGGTGCGCAGGATCAGTTGCCCCTCGTCAGCCAGGACTTCCAGGGCATTGAGGGTCAGATTCAGGATAACCTGCTTGAGCCGATCCGGGATCACCGGGATGGCAGGCAACGCCGGAGCCAGGCACAACAACACCTCGATATTGCGCCGGGTACACTCCCCCTTGATCAATTGAGCCACCCGCTCGATCAGCACATTGACATCGGTTGATCGCTGCTCATTGCCGTTCGACTGGTAGAAGTCGAGCATCACCCGGATGATTCCCGCCGCCCGGTCCAGTTCACTCTCGGCCATGGCGAAATATTCGGCGCGTGCGGTGGGATCGACCTGGGCGTTGGCAAGCAATCCCAGGCAACCCCGGATCGCCAGCAGCGGGGTATTGACCTCGTGCGCAACTGTTGCCGCCAGTTTGCCCAGCGCCATCAGTTGTTCATTCTGGGTCAGTGCCCGCTCCAGCGCCAGCCGCTCGGTGACATCCTCCAGATATTCTATCACCTGGATGATCCCGCTGGTTGCGTCACGCACAGGGAAGAGGTAGTGATCCAGCACAATCGGCGAGTGCCGGGGGTGCTTGATCTGATCGCGCTGATAGATCGGCTGCCCGCCGGCATGCCCCCTGCGCCCAGGGTGCCGACCAGATCTGCTGGTAGTCCTGGGCGATCAACGCCTCCGGTTCCTGATCCAGCAGGCGGGCATAGGCCCGGTTCACGGCCAGCACTCGCGCATCGGCATCAACCAAAAGCAACCCGCCCGGAATGCCGTCGAAGATCGTGTGCAGCAGATCGCGGCTGCGCTGTAGCTCCTGAGTACGCTGCGTCACCAGTCGCTCCAGCAGCCGCGCTGAGTCGCGGACCTCACTGTAGAGCCGAACATTGGCAATCGCTACGCTCAGGTAGTTCCCAATCGACTGGAGCAGGCCCAGTTGATCATGCTGGATCGGCTGGGTCGCCGGGCCAATCAGCAGCAGCAGCCCACACGGAACCCCCTGGTCGGTCAGCACAATCAGCGCCTGGGGCGCTTCATCGCTGCGCCAGACCATCTGCTCCAGATCGCCGAGGATCTGCACAATCTGGGCCGCGCCGATGGCAACCCCACTGAGCAGCGTTCCCGACAGCGTATCGGGCATCTGCGCAGTCACCCGGGTGGATGTGCCATAGCTGCGGTAGCGAGTGAACCCGGTGCCGGCGTTACCCAGATAGATGATCGCGCTGGTCAACTCGAGTGCCTCAACCATTGTGCCGAGTGCCCGATCCAGGATCTCGTCCAGTTCCAGCGAGGTGCTGACGGCGGCCGAGATGGCATTGAGGGCGGCCAGTTCACGGTTGCGGCGGCGGAGCGCGCCATCGGCCCGGCGGCGCTCAACACTCGCCTCGGCCCGGCAGAGCGCCGCCTCAATCGTCGCGTGATCAAATGGTTGTGCCACATAGTCATACGCGCCGGCACGCAACGCCTGGATCGCACCCTCAAGCGGGTTGGTGCTGTCACTATTGCCGGCGATGACCACAACCGGCTGGTTCAGGCCACGTTCGTGCATCCACTGGATCAGGCCATATCCATCCAATCGAGAGCTTCCCAGGTCAGTCAACACAATATCGATATCGGTGGTATTGAAGGCGGCCGTAGCCTCTTCACCATCGGCGACAACCAGCAGATCAAAGCCGCAGGCCCGCCCGATCCGGGCCAGGTCGTGCCGCAATTCTTCTTGGTGTTCAATTATCAGGACAGTACCGCGAGCCATACTATTTGCCGGATGATTTATTATCAAATTGGAGGCGGCTATCAGGGTTCACAGGTCAGGAATTTGGATAGGATTATACCCGAAGCAGCCCACAAGCTGCTCCTGTTGGCAGCATAACAAGACCGTTCCGCCCGCGCAATAGGGCGGCGGTCCTATTCCCGGATAAACAAGAGTAGGGACATGCTGATGAATTTTGAAAAATTAGTCCGGATACGTCATTCACTGGAATCCCGGCTTCATACCAATTTGTTGTCATAGCCATAGAGCACACAGAGGACACAGAGATATCCGGCCGGGAACGCCCGCTCCGGCGGAAGCCGGAACTCCGATCCAGTGATGTCCGGATTAAAATTCACGGGCCGCAGCGCGTCGGCCCGGTGACGCCAGGCATGCGCTGCGGCCCGTCCACTCACCCATGCCGGCTCGTATCCGAAATCCGCATAAGTAACCCGATAATTAAGAAATTGATCAGCACGGACGAGCCGCCATACGAAATAAAGGGCATAGTAATGCCGGTCAGCGGGATCAGCCGCAGGTTGCCGCCGATGATCACCAGAGTCTGCACCGCCAGGATCGTGGTCAACCCGACCGCCAGCAGTTGCTCAAAGCCGCGGAAGCGCCCCGGCACCGCCAGCGCGATGTGGTAGCCCCGGAAGATTAGTAGCAGGTAGGCCACCAGCACGGCCAGCGTCCCGGCCAGCCCCAACTCCTCGCCAATCGCGGTAAAGGCAAAATCGGTATGGATCGCCGGCACCACCGCCGGCACGCCCCGGCCCAACCCCGCCCCAAATATACCACCCGATGCCAGCGCATAGATCGCCTGCACAATCTGGTAGCCGGTGCCCTGCGCGGTCGCCCAGGGATCAAGCCAGACCGCCACCCGCAGCTTAACAATCGCCACAATTTGATAGAGCACAAACGCGCCGATGCCAAAGGCGCTCAACCCGGACAGTACATACAACCCCCGCCCGGTTGCCACATAGAGCATCGCCAGAAACACGCCGAAGAGCAGCAGCGCCGCTCCCAGATCGCGCTGGAAGATAATCACGCCCATCGCAATGCCCCACATACCCATCAGTGGCACCAGGTAGGGCAGTGGCGGCAGCGTCAGCGGCCCCAGTTGATACCCGGCGGCGACCACCTCGCGGGGCCGGTCCAGATAGGCCGCCATAAAGATCACCAGAATGATCTTGAGCAACTCGGAGGGCTGAAACAGAAAAAAGCCCAGGTCAAACCAGACCCGCACCCCGCTGTCGTTCGGGTCGGTGCCGAAGACAAATGTCGCCAACATCAGCCCCAGCCCCAGCGTCAGCCAGACGTAAGGATAATGGTCGAGCCAGTCCATCAGCGACATGCGTTGGTAACGGATAAAGAGCCGATCCCAGGGAACAAAGATCATAAGGGCAAGCACAATCACGCCAAATGTCACCCAGAGCGTCTGTTTGGTGGCAACATCGCCGTAGCAGGGCACCAGGCTGCCATCCTGCAGTTCACACAGGATATTGTTCAGACTGGGCTCTAGACGGGCATTGAGCAGCAGCCCGAATCCGGCCAGCAGCGCCACCAGCGGCAGTAGCACCTGGTCCGCGCCGGTTGTGCGCCAGCTTAACCCCAGCGAGACCCCCAGAAAGAGTAGCAGCGGCAGCGTTGAGGGCCACAAGATACCCAACACTCCCGCCAGGTCCGGTACAACCTCCTGCCGGCTGGTGACAAAGACCACCTGAAGATATCCGGCGGCAAAGAAAAGCAGCGCCGTCAGCAGCAGCCGGAACTCGGTGCCACGGAAGCGGCGCAGGCGTTGAATAACTGGGTGTTGCATAGGTGTTTACAAAATCGTTCTAATCTTCCCCGGCCAGATCTTCCTGCTTGTTGGCCGAGTGTGACGCCAGCGTGCGGAAGCGCAGTGCGGTCGCTTTATCGCCTGCCGCTTCGGCGGCGGACATGATGACCGTTGCGGCCCACTGCGTCCGGCGCAACCCTTCGCGGTCTCCGGCCAATGACTGCTCGGCAATTGTGTGCTCGATGTGTTCAGCGATCTGATCAATTGATACCATTGTTTTCTCCTCTTGAATATGCCGGTTTACTGCGACCATAGTGCGGAATTGCAACTATTGTACCACCGAATCAAAACACCGCCGGACAGCCGTAGGGTGCCTTCGCTGCACCGTTCTCCGGCTACCATCCAGGAGTCCCGGCTTTAGCCGGTGGGGTGCCTGCTGGAGACAGCCTGAAGCCGTAGGGTGCCTTCGCTGCACCGTTCTCCGGCTACCATCCAGGAGTCCCGGCTTTAGCCGGTGGGGTGCCTGCTGCGGCAGCCTGCCGGGAACGCCCGATCCGGCTGAAGCCGGGACTCCAATTCAGCGATGTCTGGCTTTAACATGCCAACTTCATACGTCGGCACTACCGAATGCAACCTGTCAAGTGCATTTAAACAATGCCGAAATAATCAACCCGGTCGGACCCTGGCAGGGTTCGACCGGGTGCAGCCCGCGCACGCTGAGACAACACACAGCACACTGGTTATCACCGGGCGCAAGGGCTGACTGCCCCCGGATGATCCGTTTGATCCGGCAAATTACGTCGGGATGATCAACTCCTGGCCCGGACGAATGAAATCCGGGTTGCTAATCGTGTCGCGGTTAGCATTATAAATCATACGCCAGCGCAGTTCATTGCCATAGAAGTGCCGGGCAATCTTGCGTAGCGTGTCACCCGACTGCACGCTGTAGATCTGCTCCGAGGGTGGTGTCGGCACCACGCCCGCGAAGACCAGCATGTCGGTCAGAGTGAATGTTCCGGCTACGTTTGCCGGTAGCATCGGCTGCCAGTCGGGAGCCGCGCAGAGGTAGGACTTGCTGTCGCCCTTGAGCAGGCCCAGCAGCACTTCGCCGACAATGCGGCCACCCACCGGCCCCAGATGCTCACCCTTGCTGCGCACCTCGGCCTCGCGCAGGAGGTAGTACCAGAGCGGCGCGCGATTGGTCGGGAAGCCCAGCGCCGTGAGCCCCAGTTCCTCGTCGGTCAGCGGTTTGATGCCCATTGCCTGAGCGACCCGCTGGCCCCAGGGCAGCGTAAACGACTCGCTGCGCAGCAGGTTGCGGACCGCCAGGGACTTCAGCGCTACATCCGCTTCGAAGACGAAGGGCAGGTCAAACAGCACCCCGGCCAGTTTGGAATCGATCTTGCGTGACGGCGCGGGGGTGTAGTGGGGATCAATGTCAAAGAAGAACCGCCAGTCCACGCGCTTCTCTGCCGGCACTGGCTCGAAGCCACGGCCCAGTCCGCCAAACAGCGTCAGGCTCCCGCTGTCATCGTTAACGGTATAGGTCTCCCGTACCTGCGTATGCCCAAAGCGGAACGCAGCCACGGCAAACTCAACCGGGATGAAGGGATCTTCCTTGATCGGATAGTGCCGGGGGCCATTTTCGAGAATATCCCAGGTCAGCTCCCGGCCGATTATCAGCGGGAGATATTCGTTCACGACAATCCACTGGTAGTGCCAGCGGACCAACTGCTGCGCCTCCTCAAAGATCTCCCCCTCCGGTGTGCCGTCGGCGCGCAGGTAATCGACAACACAGTTATGGAACTTGAGAAAGGCCAGATGCATTTGTGAAATAATCAGGTTCTCATCGTTCCGGGGGTCGCCAATCAGCGCTACGCCCTGACTGTTGCGCGGCAGATCATCAATCGGCTCGTTCTTGTCGTTCACGCCGAGCAACAGCTTGGCCGGATCATTCTGGCCGTTGCGGCTGGTGCGCTGCTGGTAGAGAAACGGGCCGGCCTCCGGCCCG
>CAKZQX010000659.1 GCA_937141995.1 uncultured Chloroflexaceae bacterium
TGCTCACCGGTCTGCTGCTTGTCCTGGGAACTCCCTTTCGGGCGATCTATGTCGGCGGGGCATGCCTGGTCTGGGGCATGCTGCTGCTGGTCTGGCTGGGCAAGCCGGTGTGGCAGAGCCCTGATACACCCGCCGTTGCCATGCTACCACAGCGGCGCTTCCGGCAACCGGCTGTGCTGCTGCTGGCGGTGATTGGCGCGCTGGCGACCTTCTCCGAGACCGCGCTGGAGAACTGGTCGGCAATCTATCTACGCTCCAGTCTGACCTTTTCGGCCATTGTCGGCGCGTCGGGAGTGGCAATTTTTCATCTGGCAATGGCGCTGGGCCGCACGGGGGCAGGTGTTGTAGTTGAGCGACTGGGGCGACGCGTTACCCTGCGGGTGGCCGGAGTGCTGGCCTCCGGGGGCATGCTGGTGGCACTGGGGACCGGCCTGCCGTTGGTGACACTGGCCGGGATACTGATCGTCGGGCTGGCGCTGGCAAATATCGTGCCGGTGATCTTCTCGCTGGCAGGGGATATCGCGGGCGAGCGGACGGGGCAGGTAAGTTCGCAGATCACGGTCGTCAGTTATATGGGCATGCTGCTGGGTCCGGCCACTATCGGCGGGTTGGCCGAGTTGTTTGGTCTGCGGATGGCATTGGCAAGCATTATTCTGCTGGGAATCATGATTACGCTGCTGAGTCTGCAGATTCGTGAGCCGTGAGGAGCTCTATTTTTTAACTTCTTTGTTTATCCGACAAAGAAATACTTTTAGACAATTCTATAAAAAATGGGATAGTGCTGCAAGCACTATCCCGGAATACCCTTTGCTAATGGGATTGCGTTGCTTGAGTGCCACCAGATTAAGCAAAACTGGTGCATGATCATGCATTTGCATATTTTGTGAATAGCATGTACAGTTGGTGTGCCGATATTACTCCTGTAACACCTTATTTTTACTTTCGCGGCTTCCTGTAAATGTAATGTTGTTGCAGAGCGGTTGCAGGGATTTGCCACCAGTTCCAAAGGAGGTTTATTACTGGAAACAATGATGTTGCCCGACAAAGTGCGCACGTTTTGAAATCTTCTGAGTGTGTGGAGCACCGTTCGCAGCGATAGTGCTGTTGAACGAGCTTCTCCTATCTCAGAAGATTTCTTGTGCCAGGTTGCCCCAGATGGCTGATAGCATCTTGTATCTACGGCTAACCGAGATTCGTAGAACTCGTAGAAAAGGAGACCACTCATGACCATGCTGGATAAACAGGTGTACGGGCCAGATCCTCTGCAGGACCGCAAGACCGACCATTACCAACTGGAGTATGTGCATACATTTGTCGAGAAGTGGGATGCGCTGATCGACTGGGAGGGCCGCGCATCAAGCGAAGGTGACTTTTTCATCCGGGTCTTAAAGGACCATGGTGCGCGCAAGGTGCTGGATGTTGCTACGGGAACGGGGTTCCACTCCGTGCAACTGCTGAGAGCCGGGTTCGAGGTGACCAGTCTGGACGGCAGTCCGACCATGCTGGCGAAGGCGTTTGAGAATGCCAAGCGGCATGGCTATATCTTGCGGACGGTGCATTCCGACTGGCGCTGGCTTAACCGGGATATTCGCGGTAAGTATGACGCGATTGTCTGTCTCGGAAATTCCTTTACGCATCTCTTCTCTGAACAGGACCGCCGCCGTTGCCTGGCCGAGTTTTACGCGGCGCTGCGTTACAATGGCATTCTTATTCTGGATCAGCGAAACTATGATGCGCTGATGGACCATGATCGCAAGCCCAGCCATGCATTTTACTACTGTGGGGAGAATGTGAAGGCGCAGCCGGAACATCTTGATGAGGGGTTGGCTCGCTTCCGGTATGAATTCCCCGACCGCTCCGTCTTCCATCTGAATATGTTTCCCCTTCGTAAGCACTATATGCAGGATTTGATGAAGCAGGTTGGGTTCCAGCGGGTCAAGACCTACGGGGATTTTCAGGAGACCTATCACGAAGCCGACCCGGATTTCTTTATCCATGTTGCCGATAAGGAGTATCAGTTCGGCGATCCGGTCGGCGTGAGCAGCCACTACTCCCAGGTGGTAAAGACGGCCCAGACCTACTACAACAGTTCCGATGCCGACCGGTTTTATGCCACGATCTGGGGTGGCGAAGATATTCATGTCGGGATCTATACCCGTCCGGACGAGCCGATCTATGATGCCAGCCAGCGCACAGTCCAGCGCATGGCCCAGACGCTGGGGCAGATCAGTGCCGATCGGTATGCGATGGATATCGGGGCCGGGTATGGTGGGGCCGCCCGCTATCTGGCAAAGCAGTTCGGCTGCCGCGTGGCCTGCCTGAACCTGAGCGAGACGCAGAATATGCGCAATCGCCAGTTAAATGACGCGCAGAATCTGTCACACCTGATCGAAGTCACCGATGGGAGTTTTGAGGAGATTCCCTACGAGGAATCGCAGTTCGATCTCGCCTGGTCGCAGGACGCCATTCTGCACAGCGGTGATCGCCGCCGGGTGTTTGAAGAGGTGCGCCGGGTGCTCAAGCATGGCGGCGATTTTATCTTCACCGACCCGATGCAGAGTGATGATTGCCCGGAAGGGGTGCTCCAGCCGGTGCTGAATCGCATCCATCTGGATAGCCTGGGCTCGTATGCCTTCTACCGCAAGGTTGCGCGTGACCTGGGCTTTGAGGAGGTGCAGGTGATTGATCTCTCGGAGCATCTGGTGAAGCACTACAGCCGGGTTCGCGCTGAACTGGAGCAGCGCTACGATGAGATGATCGGCGTGGTCTCCCAAGAGTATGTTGATAATATGCTCAAGGGGTTGAGCCACTGGGTTGAGGCCGGGAACAAGGGCTATCTCCGCTGGGGGATTCTGCACTTCCGGCTGCTGTAGGGTTTGTTGGGACCGAACGGGAGGGATGCATGGGCGGGTGTCCCTCCCAATACACTGTGTTCTTGAGTATCCAAATCTGCACACAGTGCGGTGACAGGGACGACGTTATGGTGTTATCAGTGCTGATGAGCCATAATGCTCAACATAGGCTTGTTGTACGGGAGTTAGCGTTAGTTTTTTCCGTATAAGTGTAAACCAGAGTTCATTCTCCAGCCAGTAGCGGTAGATGAAATCAGTAAATGTTGGCGCACACAACCAGATGGGTTCGTCGTGCAGATTGATCGCTGCAGATAATTGATTGTCAGCCGCATTCCCTTCTTCTGTAAAGTCAAACCACTGAAACCCGAATGCTTTTGGTGAGACGAACACCCAGTTGTTGTCCAGTGGATCAACATAGAGGTACCAGTGCAAAATCCACTGCTGATCAGAGAGGAAATGGATAAGGATGCCATTTTTTGGATAGCTTGTGGGTACTATGAAGTCTGGTAGTTCAAGATAACATTCCGTACATGAGCAAATACGCTGGTGAAGCTCAGGTGTTTGTATGAATGTGGTGAAAGATGCTGGAAGGTCATGTGTGAGTTGGGTTAACAATGTGGACCATGGCTTTAC